>DASRZD010000368.1:0-7651 GCA_035686805.1 Armatimonadota bacterium | reverse complement strand
CGTCTTCAACAGCGCGGTCGTGCGGTTCGAGGATCGGTATGCCGCCATATTGAGGGTCGAGAGCAAGCAGGGATTCCAGACCATGCGCATGGCCTGGAGTGACGACGGCATCCACTTCGACGTCCTCCCCGGGCCCATTCTGCGCTTGACTGGCTGAGTGAGATGCGCAGGAAGATAGCGACGCTCTCGTTATCTCCGGGATAGGAGATAGAGGACAGCCTGATAACGGAGCAAGCGTTCCACGGTCAGACACGCCTCATTCGGACGAAAAAGGGCTGAAACTCCGATAGGAAGGGCGAATCACTTTCCCGACTAAGCTTGGGTCGCCCTCCATCCGGCATCTGGACGTTTCTTGATAACTATAAGCAACGCCAAGCCCATGCCTAATGCCACATCATCCCACGGCGGTGGAGCATCCGGGGGCGTCTAGCAAGTTTGACAATCCCCCTCGGAAATGGTACAATTCCCCAGGTTGAATGCCGATACTGACCGGGGGGCGAACAGATGGCAAAACTGAGGAGTAGGTGGATTCCGTTGTTCATCTCATGGGCAATTCTGTTCGGGATCCTCATGGCTCTTAACTATGGGGTTTCGAATCTGTGGCTTCGGGCGGCCATTGCCAGCGTGGCAGGCGGGCTATTCGGGTTTGGGTTCTGCTGGGCCTTCAGCCGTCGTAGAAGGAATCAGCCATCCGAATAGCAGGTATCTTCAGATGCGCCTGTAGCTCAGTGGATTAGAGCATCTGACTTCGGATCAGAGGGTCGGGGGTTCGAATCCCTCCAGGCGCGCCAGAAAACAGACTTTAGGGCTCAGACTTTAGACCTTAGGGGTCAGACTCCGGACTCCCGGCTAAAGTCTGTAGTCTAAAGTCTAAAGTCGCTCGTCTTACCTTGACATACAGGTATCAGTTTGGTATACTATTCGCGCCGGAGCCACTCGCGCGGTGGTAAGGCGCATCGCTTTCCCGTGGGTCGTTAGCTCAGTCCGGCAGAGCAGCTGACTCTTAATCAGCGGGTCGAAGGTTCGAATCCTTCACGACCCACCATCCTAGTGGCTAGTTCAAAGTGGCTAGAGGAAAGAGATCCGGAAGGATTTTTCCCTTTTCTCTAGCATCTATCCTCTAGCCCCTAGTAAGGGCGAGTGGTGGAATGGCAGACACGCTAGATTTAGGATCTAGTGCCGAAAGGCGTAGGAGTTCAACTCTCCTCTCGCCCACCATACGAGAAGCTAGATTAAAGTGGCTAGAGAAAAGAAACGTCGAAGCCAGTATGGTACTGGTCCGGGGTTTTCCTTTCCTCTAGCATCTATACTCCAGCCTCTGGCTTGCGGGAGTGGTTCAGTGGTAGAACGCCACCTTGCCAAGGTGGATGTCGCGGGTTCGAATCCCGTCTCCCGCTCCATTTCTTAGGGCAGAGTACAGAGTATTGGTGAACGGTGAACGGTGAACGGTGAACAGTGGAAAAAGTTACTGTTTACTGTGACTGTTAACTGTTAACTTGTATTCTGTACTCTTTCTTTTGTGTGAGGAGACTTGTAATGCAGGTTACTGCCGAACAGCCGAATGCAAGTGAAGTAGAGCTGAAGATCGAAGTCCCGGTCGAGACTGTCGCGGAAACCATTGAAAAGGTTTACGACGAGTTCGCGAAGCGGACCGAAGTCCCTGGATTCCGCAAGGGCAAAGCCCCTCGAGCCATGCTGGAGCGCTTCGTCTCGCTCGAGTCGGTTCGCCGGCGGGCGGTTGATCTCATGGTCCCCGATGCCTACACCAAGGCCATCGAGCAGGAGAAGATCGAGCCCTATGCCGACCCCGACGTGGAGATAGTTCAGTTCGAAACCGAGCAGCCGTTCATCTTCAAGGCCAAAGTGCCCCTCCCGCCGAAGATCGAGCTTGGCGAGTACAAGGGTATCGAGGTCGAGCGGCCCAAGGTCAATATCACCGACGAGGATGTTGACGCTCAGTTGAAATACTTGCAGGAGAGTCGAGCCACCAGCGAGAAGGTGGAGGATAGAGGGATTCAGAACGGTGACATCGCGGTCGCCGAGATCGCATCGGGCATGGAAGGCGAGGAACCAGGCGAGCCTAGGCGCAGCCTGATACACGTCGGCCAGAATATCCCCGGCTTCGATGACGAGATCATCGGCCTGAAGCCCAGCGAACAGCGCACCTTCACAATCAAGTACCCGGACGACTTCGAGCAGGAAGAGTTGAAGGGGAAGAATGTCACCTTCCTGTTCAAGCTGGATTCCCTAAGGGAGCGCCATGTTCCCGAGCTGAACGACGAATTCGCCAAGGCGCTCAATCAGGAGAACCTCGAGGCCCTGAAGGAGGACGTCCGCAAGCACCTGACCCAGTCCGCCGAGGACAACGCCGACAAGGAGGTCGAGCGCAAGATCGTGGACGAAGTCGTGGCCCGCTCGACGGTCAGCTTCCCGGACGTGCTCGTGGAGCATGAGATGGGGCACGATCTGCATGACTTCCAGCATCGGCTGGAGCGGCAGAACCTGACCATCGAGCAGTACCTGAAGCAGACAGGCAAGTCGCAGGACGAGTTCATCGCCGAGCTTCGGCAGGCCGCGCAGGACCGGCTGAGGAACGGCCTCGTGCTCGGCGAGGTATCCGAAGCAGAAAAATTGGAGGTTTCCGACGCAGATGTTGATGCGGAGATTGACCGCATCGCCGCAGAGGAAAAAGCAACCAGGGAGACCGTGGAAGCGGCCTTGGAGGCAAGGGGCGGACGCTCCATGCTGAAGAACTCCCTGCTGCAGAAGAAGATACTGGACTTCCTGAAGTCCGTATCAGTTATCAAATAGAGTAGAGAACCGGGGTCGGAAAGCACATAATCTATATAGCAGCGCTCCTGCTTTGACGGCGCTTTCTGTTTCCCCGTTGAAGGAGAATCAGTTGAACATGAATCTGGTACCTATGGTTGTCGAGCAGACAGCCAGAGGCGAGCGAGCTTATGACATCTTCTCTCGCCTCCTGAAAGAGCGTATAATCTTCATTGGGACTCTCATTGATGATGACATATCGAACCTGGTAATAGCTCAGTTGCTCTTCCTGGAGAAGGAAGACCCTGATAAGGACGTCGAGTTCTACATCAATAGCGCGGGCGGACTCGTGACGGCGGGGCTGGCGATCTATGATACCATGCAGATCGTGAAGGCGGACATCGCCACCATCTGCGTGGGGCAGGCTGCGAGTATGGCGGCGGTGCTTCTTGCCGGCGGAACGAAAGGCAAGAGGTTCGCCCTGCCGAATGCTCGCATTATGATCCACCAGGGAAGCGCCGGATTCCAGGGTACGCCGAGCGACATTGATATCCAGGCGAAGGAAGTCCTGCGGTACAAGGCCCTTCTGAATAAGCTTCTTGCGAAGCACACGGGCCAGCCGCCCGAACAGATCGAGCACGATACCGATCGGGATTTCTTCATGTCGGCGGATGAGGCCAAGGAATACGGCGTGATTGATGACGTTCTGCAAAAGGAAAACAGATAACTTACTGGGGGACTGGTAGTGAGGGTTGGAGGCGATCGCAGTGAGAGGCGGTGCGCATTGTGCGGCCGCAGCCAGGAGCAGGTCAGGAAGCTGATAATAGGCGTCTATGGCGGAATCTGCCTGGAATGCCTTGAAGTGTGCAACGATACGCTCAGAACCGAGGCGGGACGCGTCGAGGAGCGGCTGGGTTTCGACTCCGTGCCGAAGCCGAAGGACATCTACCGCATACTGAGCCAGTATGTCATCGGCCAGGAAAAGGCGAAGCGCGCCCTGAGCGTGGCGGTCTACAATCACTTCAAGCGAGTGAATAACCCATCCAGCGAGGTGGAGCTTCAGAAGAGCAACATCATGCTCATCGGCCCCACCGGTTCCGGGAAGACCCTCCTTGCCCAGACCCTTGCCAGGATACTGAACGTTCCATTCGCCATCGCGGATGCGACTTCATTGACCGAGGCCGGGTATGTAGGGGAGGACGTCGAAAACATCCTCCTCAAGCTCCTTCATGCCGCGGATAACGGCGAGAGCCTGCAGACCACGGTCCGCAATGCCGAGCGAGGCATCGTCTACATAGATGAGATTGACAAGATCACCCGCAAGGCCGAGAATCCCTCCATCACCCGCGATGTTTCCGGCGAGGGAGTTCAGCAGGCCCTCCTGAAGATTCTGGAGGGGACGACTGCCAATGTCCCGCCTCAGGGCGGCAGGAAGCACCCTCAGCAGGAATATATTACAATAGACACGACGAATGTCCTCTTCATCTGCGGCGGCGCATTCGAGGGGCTGGATAATATCATCGAGCGGCGGATCAGCGATCAGTCGCTCGGCTTCCGGGCGAAGGTCGAGAGCAAGAAGAATCGGCAAATCGGCGATATCCTCGCCCAAATCCTCCCCGAGGATCTGCTGAAGTACGGCTTTATACCGGAGTTCATCGGCAGGCTGCCGGTCATAGGGACGTTGAACGCCCTGGATCAGGAGGCCCTCGTTCGAATCCTGGTCGAGCCGAAGAATGCGCTGGTGAAGCAGTACCGCAAGTTCTTCGAGTACGATGGGGTTGATCTCGAGTTCAAGGAAGATGCGCTTGACACGATCGCCGCCGAGGCAATGAAGCGCGGCATAGGGGCTCGTGCCCTCCGAGCGATCCTGGAGGAAGTCATGATGAACATTATGTACGAAATCCCATCTTCCTCCGGCATCAAGAGATGCATCATTGATGGCGATGTCGTCCTTGGCAAGAAAGAACCGACCCTGATAACCATTGACGAGCTGAAAGCCGCGTCATAGAAATGAAGTAGGTAACGAATAACGAGTAATCCGTAATGTTCTGCTTACGCATTACTCCTTACGCATTACCTTTGAGGAAGCACGGATGCCTAAGTCTGACCCCACCAAGAAGCCGAGGGCCAAGAGAAAGCCCAAGGCCGATCGCGAAATCTCAATAGAGGAAGAGTCCTACACCATCCCCGAAGAGATCCCTCTTCTGCCGGTGAGGGACGCGGTCTACTTCCCTCGCATGATCTTTCCGCTCTTCGCCGGCCGGGAGAAATCCGTCCGGTCGCTGGAAGAGGCCATGCAGCGCGATCGGCTGATTCTCCTTGTCGCCCAAAAGGACGTCGGAACCGACGACCCGAATCCCGAGGACATTTATGGCGTCGGCTTGGTCGCCGGCATCATGCAGCTCACGAAGGTCCCGGACGGCACCGTCCGCCTGGTCCTCGAAGGCATTGATCGCGTCAGGATCACCGAGTATCTCCAGACCGACCCATACTTCCTCGTGAAGGTGGAGCCCATCGAGGCCGCGGAAGAAGTCAGCCTCGAGGTCGAAGCCCTCATGCGAAGCGTGACATCCCAGTTCGAGCAGATCGTCAATCTGGGTCGCACGATCCCTCCCGAGGCCCTGGTCAACATAGTGAATATCACCGAAGCAGGCCGGCTCGCGGACAGCATCACGCCGTATCTGCCGCTTCGGGTGGAATCCAAGCAGGACATCCTCGAGACTTCCTCGTCCAAGGAAAAGCTCGAAAAGCTGAACGTCCTCCTCAAAAAGGAGCTGGAGATCCTCGAGATTCAGCGGAATATCCGCAATCGGGTCGAGAAGGAGATGGGCGACACCCAGCGCGAGTTCATACTTCGTGAGCAGATGAAGGCCATTCAGCAGGAACTGGGCGAGCGCGATGAGCGCTTCGGCGAGATCGAGGACTACAAGGCCAAGATCGATCAGGCCGCCATGCCCGAGGAAGTCACCGAGCGCGCCATGAAGGAGCTTGACCGGCTGGAGAAGATGCCGTATGCCGCTCCTGAGGGCGTCGTGATTCGCACGTACCTCGACTGGCTTACTCAGCTTCCGTGGTCGGTTCGGACCGACGAAACCCTTGACATCGGCGAAGCCGCAGTCGTGCTGGATGAGGACCATTACGGATTGATCAAAGCCAAGGAACGCATTCTCGAGTTCCTCGCGGTCAAGCAGCTCTCGGGCGCGATGAAAGGCCCGATTCTGTGCTTCGTCGGCCCACCGGGAGTCGGCAAGACTTCCATCGGCAAGTCAATCGCCCGCGCCCTCGGTCGCAAGTTCTTCCGCGTCTCGCTGGGCGGAATTCACGACGAAGCCGAGATTCGAGGCCACAGGCGGACGTACATCGGCTCCATGCCGGGGCGAATCCTTCAGGGGATCAAGCAGGCCGGCAGCAGGAATCCGGTCTTCATGCTGGACGAGATTGACAAGGTGGGCATTGACTTCCGAGGCGATCCCTCGGCCGCCCTCCTCGAAGCGCTCGATCCCGAACAGAATCTCGCATTCAGCGATCACTATCTGGAGGTGCCATTCGACCTCCGCGACGTCATGTTCATCACGACCGCGAATATCCTTGACACCATTCCACCTGCGCTCAGAGACCGCATGGAGGTCATACCGTTCGCCGGTTATATTGAGGATGAAAAGGTCTGCATCGCGGAGCAGTTCCTCGTGCCTAAGCAGATTCGCGAGCACGGGCTGAGTCCGAAGCTCCTGACCATCCGCCAGGAGGCGCTTCGCCACATCATTAGGCATTACACCCGCGAGGCCGGCGTTCGTAACATGGAGCGTGAGATCGCCACTATCTGCCGGAAGGTCGCCAGGTCCGTGGCAGAGGGGAATAAGAAGCGCACGACGATCACCGTCAGCCGGATCAAGGGTTTTCTTGGCCAGCCGAAGTTCCACTACGGGATGGCCGAGGAGAAAGACGAAGTCGGCTTGGCCACTGGTCTGGTCTACACCGAGTTCGGCGGCGACATAGTCAGCATTGAGGTCGGACTGATGAAGTGCGAAGATGGCAAGCTGATCCTGACCGGCCAACTGGGCGATGTGATGAAGGAATCGGCCCAGGCGGCCCTCAGCTATGTCCGATCGAAGGCTGCCTTGCTGAATATCCCTGAGGACTTTCCAGCCAAGATGGATGTCCACATCCATGTTCCTGCGGGCGCAGTGCCTAAGGACGGCCCTTCCGCAGGCATCACGATGGCCACTGCGCTTGCATCGGCACTGACCAAGCGGGCGGTTCGTCGAGAAGTCGCCATGACCGGCGAGATCACCCTTCGCGGGAAGGTGCTTCCAATCGGCGGGCTGAAAGAAAAGGTCCTTGCCGCCCATCGAGCCGGCATCCGAACGATCATCGTTCCCAAAGAGAATCTGAAGGATCTAGAGGAAATTCCCGAATACGTCCGAGAGGAGCTGACCTTCAAGCCGGTCGAGCACATGGACGAAGTCTTGCAAATTGCTCTGCAAAATGGTAATCTAGATGGCAATAGGAAAAAGGCTTAGATAGGGAGGAGTAGGCGGCCCCCACTCCCAGAGAGGAAGGCAACAGGTGAAAGCCTTCTGAGCACGGACCGCCGAATGTCGCCCTGGAGCCGTCGTGCTGAACTGCAAGTAAGCGTGACCGGGTAAGCCCGTTATAGCGCAATGAGGGGATGATCGTTCCTCGTTCAACGTTCTGCGTGTTCTGGATCCGAGGAACGATGAACCGGGAACGAAGAACGGTTTCCCAAACTAAGGTGGTACCACGAAAGCGCTCCTTTCGTCCTTATTGGATGAATGGGGCTTTTTGTTTGCTAGGAGGAATCATGGCCGATTACGAATCATTGCCGAAGACTTACGACCCGAAGGCCGTCGAGCCGAAGTGG
>DASRZD010000367.1:0-5893 GCA_035686805.1 Armatimonadota bacterium | reverse complement strand
CCTTAGCCAAGGCTTCGGAGGGCATGCCCTATAGTCGCCGGCATCTGCATGTGCTATAATCTCTAGCGTTTGCCATAACCTAGTCATTCGGAGGCCCCAATGATCGAAGGCATTAAGATCAAGAAACTCACTCCCCATGCGGATGAGAGGGGATGCCTGACCGAGATCCTCCGCGCGGACGATGATATGTTCGAGCAGTTCGGGCAGATTTACGTGTCGCTGAACTACCCCTCGGTTATTCGGGCCTGGCACTACCATAAGAAGCAGGACGATTTCTGGGCCTGCATCAAAGGCATGGTGAAGGCCGTCCTCTGCGATCTTCGTGAGGATTCGCCAACCAAGGGTGAGGTCCAGGAAATCTTCCTGGGCGAGCAGAACCCCATTCTCCTAAAAATTCCGGTCGGGGTCGCGCATGGGTATAAGACCATCGGCGTGGAGCCTTCACTGCTCGTCAATCTGCCGACCAATCCATATGATCCCGCGGACCCTGACGAATACCGCATGCCCTATAATACTGATGAAATCCCATATGACTGGGATGTCAAGATGAAGTAACCTGCCGGATGACATGATGGCGAGGACGATGATGCGAACAAGCACAGTGACTTTGTGGGATCATTTATGGACTCAACAGGAGCCCTTTGAGATCACACCTGACGCTTTCCTGGCAACTGCATCTCAAAGCGATAAGGGCTTTTTTGACCTTATCGGCGATGTTGCTGGAAGGAAGGTATTGGATATAGGTTGCGGCAACGGATTTCTATCAGTCTACCTTGCTCGGAAAGGCGCCAGAGTGACCGCCATAGATACTTCGCCGGCCGCAGTGGAAGCCACTAGACGCTTGGCAAGCCACAATGGCGTTAGTCCCGAATTGGAGACTCGTGTGCTGAGTGCAGCAAGTCTTCGAGATCTTGATGCTTCTTATGATTTGGTGGTTGGGAGGTTCATCCTTCATCATATTGAGCCTTTTGATGATTTCGTCCGGTTACTCTCTCACGTGATTGGTCCAGGCGGGAGAGGAGTCTTCCTCGAAAACAATGCGAGGAACCCCATACTTATTATCTGCAGAAAACTGCTGGTTGGCAGATTTGGAATACCAAAGTATGGCGATGCTGAAGAGCATCCATTTGAGCCCAGAGAGACTCGAATGCTGAAGCAGAGATTTGGCAGCATTCAACTGCATTACCCGGAATTCATGTTCTTCGAGCTGATGGCCCCTTATCTTTTCATAGCACAACGAGGGGCTGAGACGCTTATTCTCCCGTATCGATGGGTGGTTATACAAGCGGCTGCGTTGCCTGCATCCTTACAGCTACAGGCAGATTGTGGAGATTGGGAAATAGCGCGGCAGTCCAGACATTCCGGCCTGTCTCCTTATCTCTGGTAATTCGGAACTGGTTCCGAGGGCCGGGCGTATTGAAAAGTGGACAAGGACTAGCACAATGAGAGACATTCTGGTCACCGGGGGCGCCGGCTTCATCGGAAGCAACTTCTGCCGCTACATGCTCGACAGGTATCCCGAGTGCCGCATCACAGTCCTCGATGCGCTCACCTATGCCGGTAACCTCGACAACCTCGCCGACATGCGGGACGACCCCCGATTTGAGTTCATCCATGGCGATATTCGGAACAAGGGCGATGTTGACCCGCTGGTGGAAAGAAGCAATGCCATCGTCAACTTCGCCGCCGAGACCCATGTTGACCGCTCGATTGACGATCCGGGGAGCTTCGTCCTCACTGACGTCTATGGCGTCTTCACCCTCCTTGAGGCCTGCCGCAGGCATGGCATACAGAAGTTCGTCCACATCTCAACCGACGAGGTTTACGGCAGCATCGAGGAAGGCTCGTTCAAAGAGGGAGATTGCCTCGAGCCGAACAGCCCGTACTCGGCGAGCAAGGCGGGCGGCGAACTCCTGGCGAGGTCCTATTTCGTCACCTACGGCCTGCCGATAATAATCACCAGAGGCTCGAACAATTTCGGCCCTTACCAGTATCCCGAGAAGCTCATACCCCTGTTCATCACGAACGCGATGGATGACAAGGCTCTGCCGATCTACGGCGATGGGCAACAGGTGAGGGACTGGATCTATGTCCTGGATCATTGCTCGGGCATCGACTTCGCCCTCCACAAAGGCGAGCCGGGGACGGCCTACAACCTCGGCGGTGGGAATGAGCGAACGAACCTTGAGATCACAGGCCTGATCCTGAAGCTGCTGGGCAAGCCGGAATCACTGATTAAGTACGTCACCGACCGGCCTGGGCATGACAGGCGTTACTCGCTGGATTGCCGGCTGATGAAATCCATAGGCTGGCAGCCGGAGTATACTTTCGAGGATGCCCTCAAGAGAACCGTTGACTGGTATGTGAGCAATGAGCCCTGGTGGCGCAAGATCAAGGAGCACCAGGCCGAATACCAGGAATTCACCAGGAAGTGGTATGCTGATAGGTAAACAGTGAACAGTGAACGAGGAACGCTGAACGAATGATCATCACCCAGACCCCATTGCGTATAAGTTTCGCCGGCGGCGGCACTGACTTCGCAGATTACTACAAGATTGACGGCGGCTGTGTCCTTTCCTCGGCGATTGATAAGTACATCTACGTTATCATCAAAGAGCGGTTCGATTCCAAGATCCGCGTCGGTTACTCGACGACCGAGATGGTGGATTCGATTGACGAGATCGAGCACGAGCTGGTTCGAGAATGCCTCCGAATGACCGGCATCACCCAGGGGGTGGAGATCTCCACCATGGCCGATATTCCCTCCGAGGGGTCGGGCCTGGGCTCGTCGAGCAGCGTGACCGTCGGCTTGCTGAACGCCATGTTCGCGTATCAGGGCGCTCCCAAACCCCCGGAAGTCCTCGCAGACCTCGCCTGCGAGGTCGAGATCAACATCCTTGGCAAGCCCATCGGCAAGCAGGATCAGTATGCCGCAGCAATGGGAAACCTCCGATTGATCGAGTTCCTGCCGAGCGGCGACGTGAAGGCAGAAATCCTGCCCATTGACGATACGAATAAGCGCCGGCTGAGCGAGAGTCTTATGCTGTTCTTCACGGGCATTACGCGCAAATCGGACACCATTCTGGCGAAACAGAAGCAGAATATCACTGACCGCCTCGCCACCCTCAATGATATGAGGAAGCAGGCTTATGATCTGCATAGCGTTCTGCTGGACGGCCGCATTGACCGGATGGGCGACGTCATGCATCAGGGCTGGCTTTACAAGAAGCAGCTTGCCGATAAGATCACCAGCAGCGACATAGATGTCATGTACGAGAAAGCCCGAGAGGCCGGAGCGATCGGCGGGAAGATCGCCGGTGCGGGCGGAGGCGGATTCATGCTGCTTTATTGCCCGCCGGAGCATCAGCGCAAAGTGAGAAATGCCCTTTCCAAACTCAGGGAGCTGCCGTTCAACCTGGAGCGCGACGGCACCAAAGTCATTTTCAACGTCAGGAGATAACAGTGGATAGAGTCAAGAGCTACCTGGATAACGTGGCAGAATTGCTGGGCCAAATCTCGAAAGAAGACATCAAGACAATCGCCGACCTGGTCATGGACGCCTATAGGAATGGCAAGCAGGTCTTCATCATGGGCAACGGCGGAAGCGCCGCCACGGCCTCTCACCTTGCCTGCGATCTCCAGAAAGGAATAGGGTTCTCCGGCGACAAGTGGTTCAAGGTCATGGCCGTCACCGACAACATCCCCATCATGACCGCGTGGGCGAATGACGCCGACTACTCGGATATCTTCGCTAATCAGCTTGCGCCGTGGATTCAGCAGGGCGACTTGGTCATCGGCATCAGCGGCAGCGGCAATTCGCCGAATATCATCAAGGCCATTCAGTTCGCCAAAGCCAAAGGCGCCATCACCGCAGGCATGTCCGGCTTCAAGGGCGGTAAGCTGGCGAAGGCGGCCAGGTACAACGTAGTCGTTCCCAGCGACAACATGCAGTACATCGAAGACGTCCACATGGTCCTCAGCCACCTCATATTCCGCTATCTGCTGGAGGAGATAGCCGCTTGACCGTAGTATTCTTGGATAGAGACGGAATCATAAACGTTAACAGGGATGATTATGTAAAGACCTGTGACGAATTCGTCCTATTACCGGGGGCACTGGAGAGTCTGGCTAAGCTAAAGGAAGCAGGAGTCACTGCGGTCGTCATTTCCAATCAGGCGGGCGTCGGGCGAGGGCTCATTGATCCGGCGGAACTCGAATGCATCAATCGCAAGATGCTCGAGGCCGTGGAAGGCGCAGGCGGCGAGATCTCGGGGCTGTACTACTGCGTTCATCGCCGAGATGAAGGTTGTGACTGCCGAAAGCCCGAGATCGGTCTTCTGCAGAAGGCGAGCGCCGAAATGGCTTTCCCGCTGGAGGGATCGTTCTTGATCGGCGACGCCGAGAGCGACATGGAAGCCGGCCGCAAGGCAAATTGCAGAACCGTGCTCGTGACGACCGGCAAGGCATCCGCCGCCGACGTCGAGTCTTGGGACTGCAAGCCCGAGCATATCGCGAACGACCTGCCCAGCGCAGTTGAGTGGGTTCTATCGCAGATAGACTGATTCCACTCCTATACTCCCACACCCCCATACTTTGGGAAGAAAAGGAACGGTCAAGTGCCTAAACGCTCGCTCGCCATCATCACTCTGCTCCTGTTTGCTGCCATCCCTGCATTTGCCGGTCGGCGGATCGTTCCGTCAACCGATCGCCTCCCTCTCGGCGACTGGACCTACGATGCCATGATATCCCTCGCTTCGGACGGCCTCGTTCCCGGGTATGCCGCCCGGCTGTTCGAGGGCGACAGGCTCTTCAATCGGTTTGAGATGGCGCAGATCGTCTCGATGATCATTGAGACGAGCGTGGAGAAGGATATCACCTCCTACCAGGCCGTCCTCATTGACCACCTTGTATCTGAGTTTAGGCCCGAGTTACTCTACTTTGAGCCGGGCACGGTCCAGAAGTGGTCCGAGCGTGTGGCCGGCATGTCTCTCCCCTCGGATCAGAAGGCCTTTGCCCTCGGCTATGTCCAGGGCAAGTTCACCGATAGCACTGCCGATGACACCGGAACTCTCTTGCCCTATCATATATCGGGATTCTCCCGTCTTGCCCCGCATATCTTCGCAGTCGCCACGTTCTCAAACAAGGAAGAGAGGTTCTTCCAGCGGCCAAGGCCGGATACGACTCCGTCCAGGCTATTCGTCCGAAAGATAGACAGCGGGTCCTTCTGGACCATCGGTCGGGAGTACCTGGATTGGGGGCCGGCCTACAGCGGCTCGGTCATCCTGTCTGATAACAGCCCGGCGTTTACTCAGATGCGCGGCAGCCGGGAAATCGAATTCGGCAAGATATTCGGCCGCGTCAAGATCACCGAGTTTGCCACCACTTTTCGGCACGAGGGACCGCATATCTACCTTTTCGGCCGGCGATATGAGAAGCCCTTCAACCGTAACTGGCATCTGGGCATTAGCGAGACAGCGAAGACGAATTTCGCGCCGAACCCGCTGATCGCCGCCCTGCCGTTCTACCTCTACCAGGCCATATTCATCAAGGATGACGCCCGTATAAACACCCTCTATTCCACCGACCTGACCTACCTTGCGGACAATGGGATGCAGGCCTACGCCGAGGTGGTCGTTGACGATATGACCGCCCCCCGATTTCTTCGGCCGCATCATAGTTTCTCACGCCCTCGAAAAGCTGGAATCGTGGCCGGGTTCTATTCCCCGAAGGTGTTTCGAGACGATCTGCCCTCGAACTTTCGGGCGGAGTACATAGCGATTGACCGGCTGACTTATTCGGCGACATGGGCGGCAGTCCCGGAGCTTGCCTACACCCACGACACCCAGATAATCGGCCATCCGATCGGACCGAATGCTAAGGCGATCTATTTGCG
>DASRZD010000366.1:0-3412 GCA_035686805.1 Armatimonadota bacterium | reverse complement strand
TCCAGGACTATTCGGTTCGCTTCCTTTGCGTCGGCGGCTTGATGAACCTGAACTCCCACCCTCTCGGCTTCACTTTTGAATCGCTCAAACAACTCAGGGACTTGTGGAATGGACGCTTCCTTGCAAGCGCGCAATTGATCCCGCCAGGTCTCGAAGTCCACGCCCTCCAGCGCCTCAGCCCGGTTCTTCTCATATGCGGCGGCAGCCCGATCCAGCGCGACCTTTAGGTTAGGATCGTTGACGGCGTCCTTGATTCGTCGCTTGAACTCACGATGCTTCATGGCGTGGTGTCATTATCGGCGATTGGGAGGGAGGTCGTCAAGGCGGTAATGAGTAATAAGTAATGCGTAAGGGGGGAAGAAACCATGCGATTTCGACGATTGCTTGCAATTCTCGCGGTTTTCATCGCCTTTTCGGGTGGCTCATGGGCGGAACAGCGGTACGCCCGGCTGACCATTCTGCACACCAATGACACTCATTCGCACCTGCTGCCATTTAGCTATCCGACTACCTTCATCCCGGAGAGGGGCGCTAAGCCGCTCAATCTGCCGGCTTACCAGAACGTTGGAGGCATTGCCAGGCGGGCGACCATCATCAAACGGGAGAATATGAAAGACGGTGTACTGGTTCTCGATGCCGGCGATGTCATTGACGGTTCGCCCTTCTCCATAGAATTCAAGGGAGAAGCCGACTTTGCCGCTTTGAATGCGACGGGTTATGAGGTGATGGTCACCGGCAACCATGAATACGGCAACAACCTGGAGGACTTCAACAAGCGCCTGCGGGAAGCTCATTTCCCTGTGCTCGGCGCAAATGTTTTCAAGAGTGACGGCAGCCCGTTCCTGATTCCGTATGTCATACTAAATGAAGCTGGGTTGAGGACCGCAGTCCTGGGGCTGGTTGTTCCTAACAACTATGCGGCCGTCAAAGAAGGCAAGCTCACCATCAAGGATCCGGTTGAAGTCGCAAAGGAGTGGGTGCCCAAGCTCAGGCAGATGGCCGATGTGGTCATTCTGCTCACCCACATCGGCTTCGAGGATGATGAACGCCTTGCAAGGCAGGTGCCCGGGATAGACGTGATCATCGGAGGGCATTCGCATACTCGGGTTCCGAAGCCCGTGCTGGTGAAGTCCAAGCTGCCTCCCAGGGCCTTCTGGGTAGGCGGAACGGTCGTCGCCCAGGACTTCCAATGGGGAGGCGAACTGGGCGAGGTTGACTTGACCTTCCATAAGGATGATACCGGCTGGTCGCTCATGAGCTTCGACGGCAGGCTGATTCCGATCACCTCGGACATCCCTGAAGACCCGTCGGTTCGGGCGGTAGTCGAGAAGTATCACAAGAGGATTGCGGCCAAGTACGATGAGGTCATTGGGGAAGCGACGGCCGACTTTATAGAGGAAGCACCCGTTAACATGGTATCCGACGTACTTCGTGAGACATACAATGCCGATTTCGCCGTGCACAATGATGGGGCCGTGCGTGCTGATCTGGTGAAAGGTCCAATTACAATCGGCGATATCGCAATGCTCTTCCCGTTTAGCGACTGGGTGCAGACCTTCCATGCGACCGGGGCACAGATCAAAGACATCCTGCTGAGTAAGCCGGCGGTGTCGGGGATAAAGTACAAAATCGAAGGCGGCAAGCTGGTATCGGCAGAAATCGGCGGCAAGCCAATCGAGGATGCCCAGATCTACAAGGGGGTCACTCACGTATTCTACGCTGAGAATGCAATCCCCAAAGAGATCACAATGGAAGACGGCAAAGCATGGGTACGCGACCTGATCATCAAGTGGATCAAGCAGAAGAAGACCATTTCGCCTGACAACGAGTACAGGGCGCAGTTCTAGCCCTGACTATTCCAGAGCCAGAGCCTGGGTGGGAGGTCTTCGGGCCGGGCGACCCCTGTGACGCCGATCTGCTGGACCACTATGGAGGCGGTCAGATTCGCCATGAGGGCGGCTTCTTCCAGCGATCCGCCGCTGGCAAGGGTCAATACTGCCGAGGCGGTAGCAGTATCGCCTGCACCTGTGATGTCAATCGGGCCGTCTACCCTGACTCCCCGGATGTCCAGGATCTCATCGCCATCGCAGACGAGCATGCCCCTCTCGGAACGGCTGATGAATACCGGCTTCCCTGATTTGCTGCAAAGAGTCTGTCCTGCCTGCTTAACCAGTTCATCGTCGGCATTGTCATGGCCGAAGACGGCTCTCGCCGCCTCCTTCTGATTCGGCTTGGTCATGACGTTCGTGAATAAGCCGATCCTCTCGCGGCTGTCAGCCCAAAAGATGGTTTCCGGATACTCGCCTGCCAGCTCGCAAATCATGCCCCTCACGCCTGACGCGATGGTCCCGCACTCCTCTTCCTGGACCTGATCGGCGATTATGACAGCATCAACCCAGGGGATCAGCTCCGTGATCGCCTCGATGATCTTCTCCTCAATCTCTGGAAGCAAAGGGACATGGTTCTTCGTGTCGAAGCGCTCGCACTCGCCCTCGAGGCCGGGAACAGTACAGTTGACGGGCTTGAGGTAGGTCGGGGTGTTCGGGCCTTCGATGCAGAACAGGTAATTCGTGTTGCAGCCGAGCTTCTGGAGGTCGCGCCGCAGATCATGGCCCTCGCCATCGTCGCCGGTGAACCCGACGGTGAGAACCTCCCCAGCCTTGAGACCCGCCAGATTCTGAGCGACCGTTCCCGCAGCGCCTGGATAGTGACGGATGCTCGTGACCTGGTTGGCAATCTTGCCCGTCTCGAGGGACGTCTCCGCAAGCGAGGGATCGAACTCGAGATACTTATCCAGGAAGAAATCACCGACGACAAGTATCCGCTTGTTTGGGAACGAATCCAACAGCTCCTTCAATCGGTCTGAAGTCATTGCCCCACCCCATCGAGAAGATGATACAGCGCAGGAAGCGTCTGCCTGTGATCGCCCTTGACGTAGAAGCTTCCCCCGCCATCCGCCACTGTGCGCACCAGAATGGTCTTGTAGGGCCGGAAGTAATATCGCGGGTCGTCCTTCGGCGCCTCGTGACTCGTGTCGCCGCCGAGATCGAGGAGGTCGAAGACGGCGGTCGTGAAGCGCCTGATCGTCTTGCCCTCCTGGCGAGCGACGTTTCGAGCCATGGCAAGCGCCTTCAGGTAGACCTCCGGGCCCATGACTGCCGTGCCGATGTTCAGGAACACGCCACCCTCCAGCCTGGTTATACCCTCGGTGAAGATCAGGAAATCGGTGTAGGACGATGCCCCGTAGGCCGCGCCATCGAAGTTCGGATGCTCGTGGGTGATGTCCTGACCGATCGCGACGTGGGCGGTCACCGGGACCTGCATGCGGTATCCCGCGGCAAAGACGCTGATGTTCCGGTGCGGAAACTGCTCCTTCTCGATCATCCGACCGACTGTCTCGCCGAAACCGATT
>DASRZD010000365.1:0-4052 GCA_035686805.1 Armatimonadota bacterium | reverse complement strand
CCGCCGTCGGCGAAGAAGGCATCAACTAACGCAAGGAGGTTCTTATCGGAGACGGTATTCGGGGAAAGCGTCAGGTTCAGGTTGTACCCGCCCTGCCAGTACTCGGCCGGCCGGAGCTTGAGGACGCTGTTCAGGAGTGCGGTCGGGCCTTCCCGCGCCGTCCCCGCTACCGCACCGATGCTGTCAGCGACCGGAGTGCCGGCTCGACGGCCATCGGGAGTCGCCCCTAACTTCGATCCGTCAATGTGATGCAGGCTGCGGATGACGTGCTGGACGATGTGCCGCCGACACCCAAGCTCGGCCTCGACCTCTCGAAGGACCTCCTCCCGAATATCCATCCAAACCCGCGCCCACTTATCCGCACGATCGTCGTCATTTCCCCACTTCGGCGCATTGAGGAGTTTCCGCCGGACCGTCTCATCAGCGAAGTCGCTTTCGAGAGCCTGAATCAACTCACCGATGGTGAGGTCGTTATGCTCGACGGCGGCAAGGCCGTTCACCGCGTTGGTGAACCCGCGCTCCATCACGACCGGCAAACTATACTGCGCGCCATTATGGAGATCGCTCCCCCGCTCAATGCATCCGTCCATGAGCGCCGAGGTGAAGGGGGTCGGGACGTTCTTCGCCGCCCAGTCCCTCCCGCCGAGTGAATTCTTGAGCCCGCGAGTGATGTGCTGCTTCATGGTAGCGCGGACCGCCGCCAAGACGTCCGACATGTCAGACTTGTCAGACCGGTCAGACATGAGGGCCTCTCTCAGAATCGCCGGGTCGCCGATAAACGGCCCGGTCGCCGAATCCCACAGCTTGCCGGGGATGCCGAGCTCGTTGCAGCCGATGACGCAGTAGTCCCAGGCGTCCTCCGGCGGGATGCGTGCGTTGATGAATCCCTGTGCCGTCTGTTCGTCGCCGACCAGCAGCGGCATACTCAGCCCCGACCCCAGCAGCTCGATCGCCCGCTCCTTCACGCGACGGTCAATCTTCTCGTGCCAGCGCACGAAGATGTGCGGATCGGGCATGCGGACCATGTCGCAGGCGTTGAGGAAGTGGAGGGTCAGGGGGTTGCACTCATCGTTGCCCTTCGAATCGAGGCCGCCAAGGGTGATTGCCTGAGTCTTCGAGTGGCTGCCCCAGATGGAGTTCGATGTGATCTTGAGCATGAATGCGGCCAGCAACTCGGTCGTCTCGGGAGCGCCGTCGTAGTATGGGAGTAGGATTCGATCAAGGTGCGCCAGGGAAACCGAGTACCCGTGCCCCTCGATGGCGATCGCCAGGTGAACGAGCGCGATTGCCTGGAGCGCCTCGAAAAGATTGCGAGCGGGCTTTGCCGGAACTTGCCTGCAGGCCTCCGTCCCATACCTATGCGCCCAGTTGATGACCGCCCGGAGTGCGATAATCATGGCCTGCCGATACTCGGTCGGGGGATAAGCCTCCGCCTCCGCAATGATGCCTTCCAGACCCTCAGAAACGACCCGTTGAAGGTTCACCGCGAGGTGCCCGATCCCCGCTCCTCCGCCGACCGACTTGCCTTGCCAGAAGGCGCGGAGTTCGTCCGGGATCGTGTCGAGGAAGCCCTCGAACGACGGGTTCTCGACGATTGCTTGATTGGGAACATTGAAGCCATACTCCGGCAGGAGCATCCATGCCCTCGGGCGGCTGGACGTGTTCCCGGCGAAGAAGGGGTTCGTGTCCAGGTCGAGGGTCATGTTCTCGAGGATGTGGGCGAAGGTCTTCGCCCGGCGAATGGGGATAGGCTCATCTGCCCAGCGCTGATAGCCTTCTGTCGCCAGCCGCGCCCGCTCCAGGCAGACTGTATCTGGGGTCGAAACCAGGATTTCCCGCGTTCGTCGAATACTGTCTATGAGCACTTCCACAACTTACTCTTGGCCGGAGGTCGGGAAAAAATCCTGCAAAAAAACCTATTGACAAAAATCAGGGCATGTGATAGAGTGGCGGTGTAGTTGAAAAACATAATTATGCCCTCGAGGCACCTAGCAACGGATGTTGTTCCGGTTTATCCCCTCGAACAGCGTCGCTGCCAGGTGCTTCTTTATTGTGTGGTTCAGGGCCGATACTCCAACACGAAATCCGTCCTCTCATCCGGCTGCATTACGTTTCGCCAGATGACTGTCGTTGTGCAATTCCTTCTAACTTCACTTGGCTTCGGGGACGCTGTCAGAAACTCGGCGCTTCTCGGCAGCCTGATCGCGACTACGTAGACCAGCTTTTCGGTATTATGGAGATTACCTTCCAGACGCCAGCGACCGTCCTCCAATTGCCTTAGCACATCATGCGTATCCTTTGGCTTTGAGACCACCAGCAGCTCAACGGAAGCATCGTCCAGGGTGGGTTCTTGGAAGCGTATTCTGTACTTTTCCCCATTCGGCGCCGGCTCATGCAAGTTTTCGAACTGGGCTTCCTTTCCATCGATCGCCACATATTCGACATCCCTCGCGCCGAATTCCAGGTCGGTCTGCCCGCCGAAATGCAAGAGGGTCAGCGTGACGTATTCGGTTGTTGCACCTTTCTCGTCTAACTCGATGATAGCCGAGATTTTCCACTCGTTCTCAACTTCATCAAGTGCTCTGAGCACCTCACCGATCTCTCTAACCCTCCCCGGGCATCGCTCGCACGATTTCAGATGCTCCTCCACAGTCTTCCGCTCGGCGTCAGGCAGCTTGCCGTAGATGAAATCAAGCAGCAGTCTATCGGTCAACTCGGTACATTTCATTGGAATCCGCTCCTCTCGTCCGGCGGCGAGAGCGACCCTCAACCTGCTCAATGCCAGGCTCACTCGGCTCTTTGCAGTGCCCTCGGGGCAGCCCATCCGCTCGGAGATCTCCTGGTAGGTATAGCCGCCGTAATGCTTCATGACAAGCGCAGTTCGAAGGTTTTGTGGGAGTTTGGCAATCGCCTGCCTGATCTCGATCAGGGAGAGCGGGTCGGGGTCACGGGCAGCCACATCAAAGTCCTCATCCGGCAGGATCTCATAGCGAACATATCGCCGGCGCTTATGGGAGAAGAAGGCATTCTTCGCGATTGCCGCCAGCCATGCGCGCCCATCGCCGCCCTGATAGCCACATACACCAGCCCGTGCCTTCAGGTAGGTCTCCTGCAGCAGATCATCGGCCAGGTCTATGTCACGACTCAGGCCGATGAGCATTCGCCTTAGGAAGCCCTTGTGCGATTCCCACATCTCTTCAAGCAAATCGTCATCATGCATCAGCAGCCTCCGAACAGTTGACGCCATCCGCGGCCCAATCGTTCACTGGGAGCATGGACATTATAGCAGGATGTCACGACCAATCAGTTGAAAGGTGGTAATATGATCGAGGTCAGACAGGTTCGGAAACGTGAACTTGACGCCATGCTGGAGTGCATGACGGCCGCCTTTGGCGTGGCGAAGGAAGAGTGGGCGGATGGCTTCTACAATGGCCCGTACAACGAACTCCAGTACAAGCGAGTCGTCGTCGCCGATGGGAAAGTCGTCTCCTGCCTGGTCATTATCCCCTCAACCATCTATCTCGGCGGAACGACCGTCCGCATGGGCGGGATCGGAGGAGTCGCTACCCTGCCTGATGAGCGCAAGCATGGATACGCCGGGATGCTTATGGCGAACTCGGTCCATGCCCTCCGAGACCTCGGATTTGCCACCTCAGCGCTCTACCCTTTCTCATTCAAATACTACCGCAAGTTCGGCTGGGAGTTCGCCGGGCATTCGCTGAAGTACTTGGCCAAGCCGGGCCTTCTGCCGTCAGCCAGCGAAGCATCGCTCGTCAGGCCCTTCACAGAGGACGATATGCCATCAGTCATGCGCCTGTATGACGAGCACTACGGGAGTGAGTGCGGTCCGTTCGTTCGAGACGAGCGCCATTGGCGCAGGCACATTCTTCCCAGGGTGGCCGAGAAGCTGGTCTACGATCGAGGTGGGGTTCAGGGCTATCTTCTTGCCAGGCGGCATGAAGAGGATGGGGAAAAGCGGTTCGGCATCTATGAGGCGGTCGCCTCGACCGGCGAGGCTCGGCGAGGGCTGGTTGGCTTCCTGGCGAAGATGG
>DASRZD010000364.1:0-5301 GCA_035686805.1 Armatimonadota bacterium | reverse complement strand
TTCCCCTCGGCGCTGGAGAATATCATCACGGACAAGAACGCCAAGAACATCAAGGCGAAGATCAGCGCCGAGCTGGCAAACGGCCCGACTACCCCGGAGGCGGACGACATCCTCTACAAGAAGGGCGTCTTCGTCATCCCGGACTTCCTCTGCAACGCTGGCGGCGTCACGGTCTCTTACTTCGAGTGGGTGCAGAACCTCTATTCCTATTACTGGGAAGAGGACATCGTGTACGAGCGGCTGGATAAGAAGATGACCAAGGCGTTCAACGACGTGCTTGCGATGTCCCTGGGCGAGAAGGTGGACATGCGCACGGCGGCATACATGATCGCCGTCCAGCGCGTTGCGGAAGCGATGAAGCTTCGCGGCTGGGTATAGGACAAGCGGAGTGATGGAGTAGTGCAGTGGTGGAGTATTGGGTCCCATCACTCCCATACTCCATTACTCCACTACTCCTCTATCGTCTACCAGATGAGGTCAGCGGCTGATGAGACGCGTGGTGATAGATACGGATGCGGGCGTAGACGATGCGTTGGCCCTAATACTCGCGTTTCGGTCGTCCGAACTCCACGTGGAGGCGATAACGACCGTCAGCGGGAACGTTCACGTTGACCTCTGCACTGAGAATGTACTACTAGTCCTCGAAGTCCTCGATCTTGATGACCTGCCGCCGGTTGCCCGGGGCGAGGCCGACCCGCTTTCTCGTCCACTGTTGACCGCTCCGGAAGTCCATGGCTATGACGGGCTTGGCGGCTTGCACCAACTCATGGAGGAGACCGGCGCACTCAGATATGCCAAACCTACGGGCAAGCCGATCTCCAAGCCGGCGTGGGAGCTTTTGGCAGAGCTAGGGGAGGAAAGGGCAGGAGACATCAGCCTTATCACCATCGGGCCTCTTACGAACGTCGCCAAGGCGATCATCGAGCGTCCGACCGCCATGACGGGCTACCAGGAGATAGTGTGCATGGGAGGGGCGTTCGAGGTCAGAGGCAACACGACTTCCGTCGCCGAGTTCAATATCTTCGTAGACCCGGATGCCGCCCAAGTCGTCCTCGATTCGGGCATCCCCATGACGTTCGTTCCGCTCGACGTGACCGAGCGAGTCTGCCTGGAGATGGGACACGTCGTGCAGGAGATCCATCCATTGGGAACAAAGCTCTCAAGGTTCATTGCGGATGTCACTCGTGCCATACTGGAGTATCACGCCGTGTGCGCAGGATTCTCGGGATGCTATCTGCATGACCCTCTGGCGGTGGGAGTTGCGATAGACCCCACCTTCTGCGCCATAAAGGAAGCCTTCGTTCAGGTTGAAACCAGGCCGGGCATCACCGTGGGGATGACTACCATGGATATCGAAGAGCCGCCGAATGCCCGAGTCTGCACCGAAGTTGATTCCGCTCGGTTCGTCAAGTTCTTCCTTCAGAGAATCAAGGGTTAGTTCAATACGCAATCGTCAAGGTGCATTGTGCCTCATGCTCGGCGTCGAAATTGGAGATCGTGAGCTTCCAATGTCCCTCTCCCGAGGATTGCACGTCCTCCTCGCTAATCTGCACCGCGACCTTCGTTTGCTGGTTAAGGCCGGCATCCTTTCGGGTCCAATGCTCTCTGTATTTGCCGACGAACAAGAGCATGACATCCGATGAACCCCTGGTATCGAGTTTCGCAGTGAAGGCTGTGGGCTTCTTGAAACTGAAGTAGAAGGTCTTGTCCTGCAGATCGGTAGTACTCCCACTCTTCGCGAGCTTGAACTCGTATACCTCTGGTCTTGTCGCATCCCATTTCACCGCCGGGAATGGCTGAGGCTCGCGCCGTAGAACGGATATCGCCAGTTCCCTGAACAGGTTCTTGTACTCGGCAGTCCAGGCCTCAACCGGCGCAGCAAATCCAACCATGAGGTAGTTCCCCTGTCTCACGATTGGCGCATAGTTCCCACTGCCGCGGTGGTTGTGTGACCAGCGTCCGATCACCTCCACAACGGAACGAAGATGGCTCTTGGCCGGGATGTACATAGCGAAATCGTAGTCGGCATTCGGGCTCATGTCAGGCGGCAGCCTGAAAGCCACTATCTCGCGTTGAGCCATTTCCTTATCTACCAGCGAGTTTTGCTCCAGGCGAATCCTGGGACTGGGATCACTCGGATTATGCGCGCATGCCCGACCGTTGACCTCCAGACCAAGCCGCTCAAACAGCATGGCTGCGCCGTAGCCGATTGCTATGACTCTGCGCTTCCTTAGGGCATTCAAGGTGGCCGTGTCCACGCTCGATACGTCTCGCCCCGGCAACCACAAGACAAGGACACCAGCGTTCGATTCAAGAGCTTCTTTGAGGTCGGAAACCTGCACGGCCCTGTGCTCCCGGTCATGAAGTAGATCGGTCAGCGCCCGAGCTGAAGTGGAATCCTCCGGAACGTAAATGGCATACCCGGGGGTCCCTGACGCAGTGGCGCAGGCGAGGAGTAAGCAGAAGAGGAACGCAACGAGGATTATCCTCGTCACCTGCCATTCTGGATACCGCATTTCGATCAGCTCCCTCCGGAATTCGTACGCTATGCTGACGTGCAAATGCTTCGTCCCAGTGTAACATACATTTAACAATACGGAAACTAGCCCGAAACTTCGCCATCGCATAATGATGGCACAAGATTCGTTAAGGGGGAATGCGATATGAATTCAGCCGTCAATCCCGGTGATACCGCGTGGGTACTGGCATCGGCCGCCCTGGTGATGCTCATGACGCTCGGCCTGGGTCTATTCTATGGAGGGATGGTCCGCCGAAAGAACGTGCTTGCGACGATCCTGCAGAGCTTCATCATGGTGGGGATCGTGAGCGTCCAGTGGGTGCTCTTCGGCTACAGCCTGGCTTTCGGGCCGGATAAGTGGCATATCATCGGCGGCCTGAACTGGGTCGGCCTGAGAGGAGTGGGAATGGCTCCGAATCCCGATTATGCGCCCACAATCCCACATGAGGCATTCATGATCTTCCAGGCGATGTTTGCGGTCATCACGCCCGCCCTGATCACCGGGGCCTTCGCCGAGCGTATGCGGTTCAAGTCGTTCTTTATCTTTGCGATTCTATGGGCCACGCTTGTCTATGACCCCGTCTGCCATTGGGTATGGGCTCCCGGCGGATGGTTGAGGAACCTGGGGGCGCTCGATTTCGCAGGAGGAACGGTGGTCCACATTTGCTCGGGAATTGCGGCGCTCGCATGCGCAATCACCCTTGGCCGGCGGAAAGGTCATGGCAAGGAGGATATGATGCCGCACAACCTCACCATGACCCTCATCGGCGCGGGACTGCTCTGGTTCGGATGGTTCGGGTTCAATGCGGGGAGCGCACTTGCTGCGAACGGCCTTGCCGCCAGCGCATTCGTAGTAACGAATACCGCCGCGGCAGCCGCTGCTCTATCATGGGTGCTCGTCGAGACCTGGCATCGAGGCAAGCCGACCGCTCTTGGAGCGGCAAGTGGCGCAGTCGCCGGACTGGTGGCAATCACCCCCGCTTCGGGATTCGTGGGACCGGTTGCCGCCATCGCCATCGGCGGAATAGTCAGTCTCATCTGCTACGCGGCAATCATGATGAAGGGCAAGCTGGGATACGATGATTCGCTCGATGTCTTCGGGATTCATGGGGTAGGGGGTGCCTGGGGCGCGCTGGCGACCGGACTGTTCGCCACAGTGCTCATCAACCCTGCCGGGGCAAACGGCCTCTTCCACGGGAATCCGAAGCTGGTTCTCGTTCAACTGGCCGCGATTGTCTCGGTAGGCGCATACTCGTTCGTCGGCACGGGGCTGCTTTTGAAAGTCACGAGTGTATTCTCCGACCTCCGAGTATCCCACGAGGAGGAAGACACGGGGCTCGATCTCACTCAGCACGGCGAAGTAGGCTATTCATTATAGGAGGATTCCATGGTTAAGATAGAAGCGATCATCCGACCGGATAAGCTCGACGAAGTGAAGGCGGCCCTGGACGAACTCGGCGTCAAGGGGATGACGGTCATCCATGTGATGGGCGCGGGCAAGCAGCGCGGCCGCACGCAATACTACCGAGGGCAGGAATACGTGGTCAACCTGCTCGACAAGATCAAGCTCGAGACGGTGGTCCAGGATGCCGTCGCCGAGGAAGTCGTGAAGGCGATAGTCTCTTTCGCGTCAACCGGCGAGATCGGCGACGGGAAGATGTTCATCAGCAAGGTGGATGATGCTGTCCGCATTCGAACGGGCGAGAGGGGAGATGCAGCTCTAGCTTGACGAATTCCTGATTCGCCGGAACTGTGGCCTTTGGGCCGCAGAATTGTCCAGAAAAGAACATACTGTGGACATTGACAATTCGCCGTTCGGTATGCTACAATTTGAGCGCCGGTCAACTATTACGGGAGAAGAGAATGCCTGTCCAGAGTGCCGTCATTGGATGCGGTAATTTCGCCAGGTATATCCATCTCCCGAATATCGCTTCCTCCCCGGATTATCACCTGTACGCAGTTGTTGACGCTGATTACACTCGTGCCCGTGATGCCGCCCGTGAGTTCGGCGCGGACAACTTCCTGACTGACTACCAATCCGTCCTTGCGGATTCGAAGGTCGAGCTCGTCTTCATCTGCACGCCTCATAATCAGCATGCCCAGATGGCCGTCGATGCTGTCAATGCAGGTAAGCACGTGCTGGTTGAGAAGCCCATGGCGATGAAGATTTCGGAGTTGAGGCCGATTGCAGAAGCAGTTCGAAAACAGGGAGTCACGTTCACGGTCGGCTTCAATCGCCGATATTCGTCGCTTAGCAGGAAGGCAAAGCAGCTCCTTGATGGACGCGAGTATCCGCTGCTGATCAACTATCGCATGGTGAATGACATAGTACGGCATCCATGGGCACTAGACGTGGAGGTTGGTGGAGGGCGGCTGATCTCAGAAGCAGTGCACCTCTTTGATATGTGCTCGTTCCTGGTAGGGTCCGAGCCTGTCAGAATCCATGCGGAAGGAGGGAATCTAAGTCATCCCGAGATCCCGGAAACCCAGGACAACGCCGTCATTACCCTCGGGTTCGCCGACAGCTCGATTGCCGGGATTACAATAGGGGACCTGGGCAGTTCGGACTATCCCAAGGAGCGAGTCGAGCTATTCCTGGGGGAGCGCACTGTTCTGATAGATGATTACCAGCTCCTGGAGGCGTATGGATTCAGCGGCGAGCATAGTCTCGCTCTGCCTGAAGTTGACAAAGGATTTGTCCAGGAGCTGGTAGAGCTTGCAGCAGCGATTCGCGATCATAGGCCTGCACCGATCACAGAGATTGACGGGGCAAGGGCAACTCT
>DASRZD010000363.1:0-2437 GCA_035686805.1 Armatimonadota bacterium | reverse complement strand
TCGCGCATCGATGAATTGGCCCGGATTGGGAAAACGGCGATCAAGGATCTCGAGGCGGATGATATCCGTAGCCTGACCGACACGATGAAGAACATTGTCAAGCAATTCGAGATCAAGAACGAGATCAGAAAACGCACTCGGGGCCGCATGCTCGCAGAGGTAATCGACCGCTCCATCGCTGAGTTGGTCACCTCCAAGCGGATGAAGAAACTGCTGGCCAGGACTGGCGGGAAGGTGGCCGAGGAACTGAAGGTCGGATTCCTCGAGAACTTCTTTGGGGTCAAGAGCAAGCACCTTGACACCCTGCTGGAGAGTATGACTAACAATGACGCGGTGGAACTCAAGGAGATCATCGACACCGCCCTGTGGGAAGGCCTGCGCAACCAGATGAGCAAATACCAAGAGGCCATTCAGTATGTGCAAATGGCCGCCAGGGAAATCGGATTTGGCTACGAGGAGTTCCAGCGCCTGCGCAACGAGATGGTATCGGTCACCCTCGGAGGCAAGACCTTTGATGTTAGCCGCGATATGCTGCTCTCGCTCTACATGCACACCAAGAGCGAGGATAACCTGGTCCGGATACTAAAAACCGAAGAGTTGCATTTCCTGGGTCTAATAGTCAAGAACCGGGACGCAGAGGGCGAGACCCTCATCACGCTGGACGAGATAGGCTATGCCGTCGCCAAGCTCAGTGAAAAGGAGCGAGCCTTCGGGGACATCTGGAACGACGTCAACCAAACCATCCTGGCTCCGGGTCTGAATGAGGTGTCGCGCCGGATGGAAGGGTACGAGATGGCGACCGATCCGTTCTACTTCCCAATCCATCGGAAGATGACGGTGACGGTTTCAGGACAGGCAACGGATACTACGATAGCCGTCGAAGATTTCGGCCGCTACCAGGCGCGCATCGGTGGCACACAGCCCATTCGCATGGTTGGGTATACCAAGGAACTTCTCAACGGCATCGCCTCTGATAGCGCCTACTTCGGCATGGCAGAGCCGTTGCGAAATGTGCGAGCCGTCCTGAACAATAAGAAATTTCAGAAGGCAATCGAGGCCGCAGGTCTGAAGCCGGAATTCATGTCCATGGTTACGATCATCAACCGGACGCAGAAGTATCTTACCGATACCAGCGAACTGGAGCAGTGGGGTCAGAAGATGCTGAACCGCTACGCCCGGTCGGTCCTCGGTTTGCGGGTAAGTACCATTGGGGCTCAGATCGCGTCAGTGCCGGCGGCGCAGTCCGAGGTCGCACCGCGGCACTTCGCCGGCATCATCACCAAGCCCGAATCACTGAAAAAGGTCGCCGCGATGCTCATCGAGAAGAGTCCCTTCTTCTGGAATCGGTGGGCGGGAATGCGGATGACGGCAGAACTGGGTGACATGGCGGCGGCGAAGACGGCAGAGGTAATGCTGTTCGGTAAGACGTCCCTGCTGGAGAAGCCGCTGGGCGGCCTGGTTTGGGGCGACAAGAAAGCTATAGCGCTGATATATCTGGGCGTGAAGAACGAAATGACCGCTGACGCCGTATGGGGGAAGAAGGCAGGAACACAAGAGTTCGAGGACGCCGTGCTGAAGCGAACCGAATACGTGGTGCGCAGGACGCAGCCGATGTGGGATATGCTGGGACGATCCGAACTCGGTGGTACGAAGCGCCTGTGGGAACGGGGGCTACTGATGTTCCGGTCTGCCAGGGAGCGGCAGTACAACATCCTCCTACGGGCCCAGGCTAGGTACGCAAAGTCAGGCAAAACCGCGGCCGACCAAATGGAATTGGCTAATGCGTGGGCTTCCGTTCTCGAGGCGAATGCCTTGGTTGCTGCGTGGAAGAATATTGCCCGAATGGCTATCAGTTATGGTGTGACTTCAGTCCTGGTTGGTCTGGGTCTGGCCGAGCCAGACGAGGAGGACTGGGACGAGGAGGAAAAGAGTACGGCGCTCTGGCTACTGGACCGGGGCGAGGAGATACTGGAGAATATGGTGGGTCTGGCGCCAGGTGGCAGCCAGATGGGTACGGCGATGCGCGGCGCCTATAACGTGGCGATCAAGCAGAAGCCGGCGCGCTGGCAACGTCTGCCGGAAGATCCCGTGATCGGAATGATGGCAGGTTCGATGAGTAACTTCTACGAGTGGGTGGACATCGCGGCCAAGGCCCACCGAGGTGAGGATGTCAGTACTGAGATGTGGACGGCCTTTGAGAACACCCTAAGTAGATCATCCGAATGGGCGGGGCTTCCGTTCGCGGCCATTCAGAGCCAGATCATCTGGCCCGCCGAGCGCGCAATGAAAGAGTAACTATTGATGAGTGGAGAGTGGCATGCCGACAGGAGACAGCAGCGTGAAGGGATATATTATGCCAATACTGACAGCCATCATGGCCCCGGCCCTGATCGCGATGTTCACCGCCGGCTGGCACTTTGCCGGCCAGGTTGGCGAG
>DASRZD010000362.1:0-11056 GCA_035686805.1 Armatimonadota bacterium | reverse complement strand
CTCGACGCCTATCAGAAGTCCGAGTCCTCGGACCTCGGCAATGGCCTTCGGATACTTGTTCTTGACCTCCCTCAGCCCTTCCATGAAGTACTCCCCCAGCCGGGCAGCCTGGCTCGGCAAGTCCTTGAAGCGGGTGACGTGTATTGCCGCCATTGCCGCTCGGCAGGCAAGCGGATTGCCGCCGAAGGTCGAGGTGTGCATGAGCGGGTTCTCGCCGAATACCGCTTCCCAAATCTCGGGAGTCCCGATGAAAGCGCCTATGGGCATGACTCCGCCGCCGAGGGCCTTCGCAAGCGTCATGATATCCGGCTCGACGCCCCAGTGCTCGACCGCAAACATCCTGCCGGTTCGGCCAAGGCCGGTCTGGACCTCATCGGCGATGAGGAGAATGCCTCTCTCGGTGCAGATCTGCCGAAGCCGAGGAAGGTAGTCGTCCGGCGGGATGATGATCCCACCCTCGCCCTGAATGGGTTCCACGATGACGGCGGCAGTGTCATTTGTGATGTAATCCTCGACCGCCTTGGCATCACCGAATGGGACATGCGTGAATCCGGGGATCAGCGGCTCGAATGGGGTCTTATAGATCTCCCTGCCGGTCGCGGAGAGTGAGCCCATACTCTTGCCGTGGAATCCGCCCGTGGCGCATATGAAGTCCGTCTTCTTGGTAAACATTCGAGCGGCCTTGAGCGCCCCCTCGATCGCCTCCGTGCCGCTGTTGCAGATGAAGCTGTATTGCAGCCGGCCGGGGGTAATCTCCGCCAGCAGCTCGCATAAATCGGCCAATGGCTTATTGAAGAATATCTTGGAGGAAAGCGGCATGCAATCGAGCTGCTCGTGGACTGCAGCGACGACCTCCGCATTGCGGTGCCCCAGGCTGAATACCCCGTACCCCCCCAGGCAGTCTATGTACTGGCTGCCTGACATGTCGGTGACTGTCGCTCTCAGGGCGGTCGCCTCGACGTCTCCGAACCCCGCGAACCTCATCAGATTCGCCAGGCCGGGGTTCACGTATTCGCCGTACTTGCGAATCGTTTCCTCTATGATCTCATCGCGCTCCGCGAAATCCTTATGATCATCCATGTTCAATCCTCTCTAGATCGTTGCTTTGGCGTCCTCAAGTCCATCAACAACGTATGCTATCGGTTTATACCCTCGCTGTCAACATGCCGGCTGCATGCGGCGTCCCCTGAGTTGACATCCACCCGGGCAATGGCTATATTTGAATCGGGTCAACGTCTTTTCGCGTAGGAGCACCGGCATGATATCACGACGCATCATACTCCTGGCCGCAGTGGGCATTATCGTTTTTTCTGTGGCATCAGGCTGCGGAAAGAGCCGGACGGCATCGGGGCCGCAGGATCAGGTGTATTCGCTCGATAGGACTATCTCCGACTACAAGACGGCGCTTGGCGGACCCCAGGCTGGACAAAACAAGCAGGCTCAAGATGCGGAACTCACACGGCTAAAAGGCATATGGGACGGGAAACTGGTGTCAGGAACAGTGATCGTTGACGAAGTGCGAGAATCGGCTGTCCGAACAGACAACGAGTGCCCTTTGATCATAAGCGCCCACGTAGACACAAACAGCGGCGATCCGGTGAAGATAGTCGTACAAGTGCCTGCGGATTTCGTCGGCCGGGTGCAGAAGCTTCCCATCGGTTCACCCGTGAGTGTCTTGTGCCGAGTCGCCTATTTCCCCATAGGCTACCGATTGGTCGAACTCCACTAGAGGAGACTATTCCTCAACAAGCGAGACGTCGTCGAAGTAAGTGACGCCCGAGTTGTTCTCGCTGATCAAGTTCGGTCTGACGAGGGTCGTCCCCTCGGGGACTGTGGCAGTCACCGAGACCTTTGTCCAATCATGAGTACCCGTAGTATTCTCCGTGCGAACTTCCCCACGGTAGGTCCACATATTGCCGCTGTACCAGTAGAACGCGATCTGATTGTTGCCGGTGGCATTTTCGGTCTTGATCCAGCCGGTGAGCCGATATTTCCTGCCGACATCCACCGGAATCGGCCCCTCGTCGTATGCCGCGCGCTCGCCCGAGTTGGAGATGGAAACGGCTTTGCCTCGGCGACCCTTGACGGTGGCGAACTGCCCGTCCTTTGCAGAACCCTCGAACCGCCCGGCGTTCCACCAATCGGCATTGCCCCGGTCATTCAGGATGTCGAACGAGCCGTTGATCGCCAGGTTCTGGCCCTTCTTCTCAAGATAGGGGTTGTTTGCCAGGCCAATGGGTCCAATGGGACTTATGGGTCCTATGAGAATGATCGGCACTCGACCGACCGACAGCCTGCCATCCTGTATGTCAACCTTGTTGCCAAGTATGTCCTCCCCGTGCAAGTCGCCCTTGAGCGGGACGGTCCTCGTGAGGCGGTCGCTCCAGAGGATGAGGACGCGCTCGTGCGGCTTGCGGAAGACGTAGCAGGCGACTCCGAGGGGTATTCGCAGATACCCCTCGAACGACGCCGTCTGGCCCGGGGAACCGAGTGCTCTGGTCAGTCGCTGGTAGGCCTTGTATGACGGCTTGGGGTGCAAAGGATCGACCCCCTTGATGATCCCCCACTTCTCGCCCCAATCGTTAAGGCAGAACCAGAAGAGCTTTTCGACCCCGTTCGCGAGCGAGATGACATAGGACTGGGTGAGGTAGATCGCCTGATCCCGCTCGGATTCCGGACTCCGGGTCGTCCAGCCCATTTCGGTGATCCAGAGGGACTTCGGCTTGCCCTTGGATGCGATGTACTCCTGGTGCATCGTGAGCAACTTGTCCAGCCTCTGGACGACCGGCCCGCCGGACATCGAATAGGGGTGGATCGAGATGCCATCGAGATAGCCAAAGCCACCATTGGCATAGATCCCCTTGATGAAATCCAGGTCAGGGCCGGAGGTCGAGGCGGCGAGGACGACGCAATTGGGGTCGGCTTTCTTGGCGGCCTTGTAGGCCTCCTTCAGCATGAGGGTATAGTCTCCCACATTCGGCTTGGGCCAGAAGGTGGGGATATTCGGCTCGTTCCATATCTCCCAAACGTGGAAGGTATCCTTATACCGATTCACGACCTGGTAGACATAGTTCGCATAGAGCGCCCGCTCCTCGGCATCGGCAGGCGGCTTACCCGACCAGGCGGATGAGTAGCAGAGGAGCACCATGCCGTTCATCCCCTGATCTCGGTAGAGTTCGGCAACCTTGTCGGAGAACGTCCAGTCGAACTTCCCCTTCTCCGGCTCGAGGACTCCCCACCAAAGCTCCAGCCGAGCCCAGTTGATGCCCGCATGTTTCATGACTTTGGCGGTCTTTCGGCCATCCTCAAAGACATTGGGCGACTCCCGGCCATGTATCATATTCAGGCCGTTGATGCCAAATGGCGATTGGTCAAAAGCCTTCGATGAGACTGATAGGACTGATAGGACTGATAGGAGGCCAAACCACTTAAGCATTCTGTTAACCCCATTCGATTTCTGTGACCTATCATAGCTTCCAGGTAGACCACCGTCAACTGCCTATGGCACCAGGCGCGAGGTGTCTCTTGGAAACAGGGTCGCTTCTCGCACATTCGACATATCGAGGAGCCGCGCGGTGAGCCGTTCCGCTCCGATTGCCAGACCGCCATGCGGGGGCATTCCATACCTGAAAGCCTCGAGGTAGTACTCGAAGTCCGCCGGATCGAGCCCCCAGGCTGCGATATTGTTCCTCAGCATGTCGTAGTCATGTATCCTCTGGCCGCCGGTGGTTATCTCCAGGCCCTTGTACAACAGGTCGAAGCTTCTTGTTACGCCAGGCTTCGACTCGTGGGGCATGGTGTACATCGGGCGCTTGCGCACTGGATACTCGGTTAGAAACACCATTTCCGAACCGGTTTCCTCCTCAACATGCTTGCAGATGAGCCTCTCGCCTTCCGGATCCAGGTCGTCCCCGGCTGTGTATTCCTTGCCGAATTTCTGTCTCAGGATTTCCTGTGCCTCGGCCAACGGTATGCGGGGAGGATCAACGGCAGGTACTCGTGCCCCGTACATCTCCAGTTCCTGCCGGCAGGTCTCCTGAACGTGCTGGAACATGAGCTGCAGCAGCTTCACCTCCATGTCCATGACAGTATGCTCATTCTCGATGAAGCCCATTTCGTAGTCCAGGCTCAGGTATTCGTTGAGGTGACGTGACGTATTGTGCTCCTCAGCTCGGAATACGTGGGCCACCTCGAATACGCGCTCGAACACGCCAACCATTATCTGCTTGTAGAACTGCGGACTCTGAGCGAGGAAAGCCGTTCGGTCGAAGTACTTCACCGGAAACACAGCCGACCCACCTTCCGCTCCCGCACTGACGATCTTGGGCGTGTTGATTTCCGTAAATCCCTCTCGACGCAAGCCCTCTCGGAAGGCATACATCAGTTCGGCCTGTATCTTCATTGCTGCGCGAACGCGCGGGTTTCTTAAGCTCAGCGCTCGATGGTCGAGCGCCAAATCAAGCGATGCGGTCAGCTTCTTCTGGTTTGGCTCCAATGGGAGAGTGGGGTACGCCTTGGTGACGATTTTCACGCCACTCGCCTGGATTTCCACCCCTCCCGGCGCACGATCTTCCTGACGAACGACGCCTACTACCTCGACCACGTCCTCGTTGTTTACGTCCACATCCTTGTCCAGCACGCATTGAACAACTCCCTGCAGATCGCGGATCAGCAGGAATTTTATTCCGCCCAGGTCGCGAATACGATGGATCCATCCCTGAACGGCGACATTCTCACCAGAATGCCGGGCAAGCTCACCTGACAGTACCCTCTGCATTTTCAACAAACTCCTTTCGTGTTTGCTGTGCTGGCAAGATGGCGCACAAACAAAAAACCCCGTCCCAGATAGGGACGGGGTTTGATCTCCGTGGTGCCACCCTTATGATCGGCCGCTCCCACGAGGATACGACCGACCGCTCTGCCGGCACAAAAATACTATGCCGTCTCCCTGTAACGGTGGATATCCGGCTCAGCCTACCATCCCGAGCTTATCGGGACTTCGGCCTGCAGCTCCAGGGAGTTTTTCAGCGTACTCCATAGTGCCCGCCTCTCACCTGCACGGACTCTCTGTAACCGGTTGTACGCCTACTCTTCCCCTTCACAGCTTTTGCAATCTATTGCTTTCTCTAATCATACCATACTAGGCGTCGAAATGCAACCTACAATCCCTTTATGAACCTCTGGTACTTCGCAAAGACTTTCTTGTTATGCTCGTCGCCGCCTTCGATGTTCGCGCTGAGGAAGACCGGCGGGGTGAGCCCTCGCTCGACCAGGTTCTGGATGACCTGCGCCATGATCGAGTCCATAATGAGCGCCCCGGCGATGGTCGAGGTCGCGCAGACCTTGCCTGGGACTCCTTCCACGTCGAGAATCGCATCTCCAGGAACGCCGCAGTTGTCAATCACCAGGTCGGCGATCTCGAAGAGCCGCTTCCCCGAGGGATGCCTGGCGCTCACAGATTGGGAATGGGCCAATGACGTAATGGCAATGGTCTTGAACCCGCGAGCCTTGCTTTCCAGCGCCATCTCGATCGGAAGGGCGTTGCGGCCTGAGTTAGAGATGATCACGATCACCGAGCCTGCGGGCGGATCATACCAGTCCAGGAGCTGCTTCGCATAGCCCTCACAGCGCTCAGCCCGGCCGAAGCTCTTGTCATGGATGATGTCAACCGGCGCGAGTCCGCCTGCCCGATGGTATGCCTCCGCACCCACCATTAGCGAGTGCCCGCTGCCGAGGATGTACAGAATGCCATCCCGCGCGATAAGGCCGGCGATCATCTCCGCCGCCTGCTGAATCTTGTCCTGCTGGGTATCATTGATCTTCGCCAGCACCTCGGTGACCTTGCCATAAAACTCCTGAGCCTTGTTCATAATGCCCCTCCGTGTAAGTTTGACTTCTTTGTCGGCGAATCCTTCGGTCGGTTCACATGTTCCGAGCTTAGATACCTATTGACAAAAGGAGCATTATATAGGATAGTTAAAAACAGCGTGCATGCCAGACAACCCCGTCCATGCAACATTTTAACCGCTTGCCTCGTCAAAAAGAAAGCGCACGGCCCGGCAATATTCACAGGAGGAAAGGATTTATGCCCAAGAGACTCGCCTTCATAGTACTAGCACTCATATCAATCGCATTCATGGGACGATCTGCAGTAGCTACCGTGGACCCGCCGGAATACCGATCGGCATGGGTTTTCGGATTCGGCAGTGAGTTCGCCAATCCATCGGCGACCACCACGATGATCAACACCCTTGCAGACAACAACTTCAACGTTGTTGTCCCTGAGATACGAAAGCGCGGCGATGCTTATTACAACTCCGCGTACGAGCCTTGGGCAACCGATGTCGAGGAAGGCTACGATCCTCTTGCCGACATGATCGAGAAGGCTCATGCCCGAAACATGGAGGTCTGGGGCTGGATAGTAACATATCGCATATGGCAGAGAAGTCTCACTCTGCCACCAACACACATCATTGCACAGCATCCCGAATGGAAATGCATCAACAGCTCAGGGAGCGATCAGGTCGGCAGTTATTACAATCTCGATCCGGGAGTACCCGGCGTTCAGCAGTATATTTGCGACGTCGTGAAAGACATCGTCAGCAAGTACCCCGATCTGGATGGGTTCAACTTCGACTACATCCGCTATGATTCGAATATCTGGGGCTATAACCCCATATCCAAAGAGCGGTTCAAGAGCGAGTATGGATATTACCCGCCTACCAGCACTTCCGACAGCCATTGGCCTACCTGGTGCGAATGGAAAAGGCGTCAGATCACTGACTTCGTGAAGAAGTGCTACCTGGAGGCGACCTACATCAATCCGCAGATCAAAATGACGGTAGATACCATTGGCTGGATGGCCGGCGACCCGAATACCGATTTCACGACCACCCGGGCTTATTACGATGTCTGCCAGGATCACAAAGCGTGGATGGAAGATGGCATCGTTGATGCGAACGTACTCATGAACTACAAACGCGACTGGTGTACTGCAACGGAGCCTTGCTGGACCTATGGCGGGAGAACTTACTGTGGGGGAGATCAGCAATCAGATCACCGACTTTGGAGTAACTGGCTCGCGAGCATACAGACATCTACAGGCAGACATTCCATCGATGGCATAGGCGGGTATATGAACGTGATGCCGGGGATTCTCGCTCAATGGCAGCACAGCAGAGCGAATGGGATAGGCCTCGGCATGTACAGATACGGGTTCACAATCGGCCAGGAAGACCCTGCCAACCCCGGGAAACCGGTCTTCAACAGTGGGACCACCACGGTTGCTCACGGCAGTGAGAGTCTTTTCTACAGCACGATTTCGAGCGGCATGTTCGCAAATCCGGCCCCCGTGCCTGATATGCCATGGAAGGACGCTCCGACCACCGGCATCATCTTCGGCACGGTGACCGATGCCACTCAGCCGAACGACCCTACCTACCAGAACTGGGTCTACAAGGCAACCGTTCAGATCACCGGTCCGGTCACGCAATCAACCGAGACCGACGCCACGGGCACCTTCGGATTTCTTAATCTGCCACCGGGGACGTACACGGTTAGCTGCTCGAAGTCCGGTTTCGCCACCAGGACCTACACGACGCAGACCATCCTTGCCGGTGACGTGCTCCGAGATGATTTCGATATCTCCCTTTCCGGCCTGGTGAGCGTATCGTCGCCCGGCAACGCGATAAACAGATCAGGCAAAGCACTCTTCAGCCTGCCGTATGAGCCGGTCAACCCGGCGCCCGCCTCAGTGATGGGCAGCATTCCGATAGACGGCCTTCTTATCCAATGGCATAGGCCTACCCAGAGCTCCAGAGCCTATGACGAGTGGGATCCCGGCTTCTTTGGCAACCTCTCCCTAGATCAGGGTTACTGGCTTGCGACCGACAGCGCCAAGACCATTGCCTATCAGGCGTACCCCGGGTATGCGGGATCCAGGACGCAGTCTCTGCCCAAGGCCGGCTGGAACATCATCGGATGCCCATTCCCCACCGAGAAGAAGTGGGCTGACATGCGTGTGACTCGTGACAGCACGACCGTATCCCTGGAGCAGGCAAGAACCAATGGATGGATCAACTCCATAGGTCTCTGGTGGGACTCCGAGGGCCAGGGCACCCGCGATATCGGCCTTCCGGATGATGCGTGCGATACCGAGAACCTTCAACCATGGCACGGAGTCTGGTTCAGGTCATTTGCCAGTAACCTGACGCTCACTCAGCGGTAATGCGAGGCCAGGTTTGATCGTAGCAGGCAGCGAATCCTTTTGCCGAAAAATGGGGAATCCTGTGCTATAATGTAGGTGCATGTTAAGCAAGCGTGGTGTAAGAATGCGGAGATTCCTCACAGTTGCGGTTGTGCTGCTTCTCGGCTCATCCCTCGGATATGCAAGCGTCGAGATCATTATTGACAATCCGAATGCCGTGCTCGTCGGAAGCTGGCAGACGGGGACCAGTTCACAGGACAAGTACGGGGCGGACTACCGATTTGCCGGCCAGAACACAACCGGAGCTAAGTCGGCGACGTACACCCCAGACATCCCGGTAACCTCCAGTGACTGGGCGGTCTACACCTGGTATCCCGAAGGCACGAACAGACCGGTGGATGCGCAGTATATCATCCACACAGCCGCCGGGGACGATATCAAGTATATCAATCAGACAGATAACGGCGGCCAGTGGAATTACATCGGCACTTACCCGATGAATGCCGGGACGGGGAACTACGTCCGAATCACTAACTATGGGACCGATGTCACCAGGGTTGTGATGGCCGATGCGATCCGCTTCTACTCTGCAGTCGGCAGTGATACCGACCCACCCGTCATATCCGCGGTGACGGCATCGCCGGGAGAGGCAGTTACGACGGTAACCTGGACCACCAACGAACCGGCGACTTCCCAGGTCGAGTACGGCCTCACTACCTCGTACGGCAGCCTGACCACTAAGGATACTGCCCTTGTCATGACCCACAGCGTCAACGTATCCGGCCTGACACCGAATACTCTCTATCACTACAGGGTGAAATCCGATGATGGGGCAGGCAATCCGGCGAGTTCCGATGACTACACTTTCACTACCCCGGCCATGATTCCGCCTGTCATATCGTCGGTCGCGGCATCCCCAGGGGAAACCACATCGGCGGTGACCTGGACCACAAACGAGCCTGCGACATCGCAGGTAGAATATGGTTTGACCACCTCCTATGGCAGCCAGACTACTAAGGATAGCACTCTCGTCACTGGCCACAGCGTGAGTTTGTCAGGGCTAACGCCGGAGACTCTCTATCATTACAGGGTGAAATCGGAGGATGGAGCGGGCAATCCGGCAGTATCCGATGACTACACGTTCACGACAGGTGCGAGCGCACCTCCGGTGATCTCGGCGGTATCGGCGTCACCGTCGGATACCTCGGCGTCCGTAACCTGGAGTACCGATGAACCGGCCACCTCACAAGTCGAGTACGGACTCACGACATCTTATGGCAGTCAGACCGTCAAGGATACCACACTCTCTACTGCCCACAACGTCAGCGTGACAGCCCTCACGCCGAACACGCTCTATCACTACAGGGTCAAGTCGGAGGACGGTATCGGCAACCAGGCGGTATCCGATGATTATACGTTCACCACTACTTCAGCCATCACCCACGAGTTTCGAGCAATGTGGGTCGATACGTGGCATCCGGGCATACTCAGTTCCAGCCAGGTCACCAGCCTGGCGAACACGGCGAGCACGTACAATTACAACGTGATCATCCCTGAGGTGAGGAAGGCCGGAGACGCATACTACGACTCGGCCTACGAGCCCAGGGCGACGAACATATCCACCCCATATCCATGGGACCCTCTCGGCGACCTCATCACGAAGGCACATGCGGTCGACCTGGAGGTGCACCCCTGGATAGTCGCCTACCGGATATGGGATGTGAACTGGGGCGACCCGCCGGCGAGTCACATCTACGCCCTCCACCCGGAATGGGCGATGGCTGACACCGCGGGAAACACCGTTGATAGCGGCTACGTCAATCTCGATCCCGGTGTCCCCGGTGCTCAGGACTATATATGCAAAGTCGTCCTGGACATAATCACTAAGTATGACATAGACGGCTTCAACTGGGACTACATACGCTACCCCGGCGAAAACTGGGGCTACAATCAGATTACCAGGCAGCGCTTCTACGACGAATACGGCTATTGGCCGCCGACGATCTGGTCGGATCCGCATTGGGGAGTCTGGGGCGACTACAGACGCCGGCAGGTGACCGACCTGGTGAAGAAATGCTATCTGGAGATCATCGCCCTGAAGCCGAATACCGCAGTCTCGGTAGATTCGGTCGGCTGGATGCATGGCGACCCAAACGTTGACTACACCGATACTCGCCAGTATTATGAGGTCTTCCAGAACGCAAAGTCCTGGGTCGAGCAGCACATCGTGGATATCAACATGCTGATGAACTACAAGCGCGAATACGACGAGGATCAGGCCCCGGACTACCGAATATGGGCGGACTTCATAGTAGCCAACGCTTCTGCGAACGGCAGGCATGCAGTTGATGGCCAGGGGGCATACCTCAATTCAATCAACGATACGATAACTCAGATGCAGTACGATCGAAGCATCGGCGCCCAGGGGCATGCAACGTACAGCTACTCGGGAACCAACAAGGATGGCCAGCCTGCCTCCGATTTCTGGAACGCCGTAAGCACCAACCTCTATACGTCGCCTGTGCCGACGCCCGATATGCCCTGGAAGACTGCCCCGACTACAGGCATCCTTTTCGGCACGGTAAGGGATACTGTGAAGCCGAGCGATCCCATCTACCAAAGCTGGATCTATAAGGCCACGGTCACCGCCGAAGGCCCGGTCACTCAATCTACATTGACCGACGCGACCGGGACTTATGGATTCCTGGACCTCCCGCCGGGGACATACTCGATCACTGTTTCGAAAAGCGGATATGAAAGCCGAACCTACCCCTACCAGACTCTGGCGGCGGGTCAGGTGCTGAGGAGGGATTGTGACCTCGGATACGCCATCTGTATGTCGCCCACCAA
>DASRZD010000361.1:0-5905 GCA_035686805.1 Armatimonadota bacterium | reverse complement strand
ACTGACGGACAAGAAGAATGACATCTTCCGTCGCCCTGTGTTCTGGATCGGTTTCGCCATCCCGGCGATCCTGCAGAGCCTGCTCGCAATACATGAATGGGTGCCCGCGGTGCCTGCGATCCAGTTGAAGGCGTCTAACCTCGCTCCCATGATCTTCTCATCGCCGCCATGGAATGCCGTCAGGGACCTGAGCGTCGGCTTCTATCCCATGGCAGTCGGACTCGCGTATTTGGTGCCCAGTAATGTCAGCTTCAGTTGCTGGTTCTTTGCCATAATCGTGCGGCTCTTCTGCGTCGTATGCGCCATGTTTGGCATGGATACGGCCAGGACGAAGGCATCACGCTTCCCGTACTACGAAGAGCAGGCTTCCGGGGCATGGGTGGCATTCGCGGTGCTCGTCCTGTGGAGCGCGCGAAAGCACATCCGATCGGCAGCCAAATCGCTGTCGCCGGAGGATCGGGCGGCTGTGGGCAAGCTATGGGTATCAGCCCTTGTCTGCACGGCAATCTGCACGGGCATGATATACTCCGCCGGCCTTCCACTGGTGATGGCCGGGGCGGTCGTTTTCATCTACGCGGCCTATGTGCTGACCGGCGCGCGAGTGCGCGCTGAAGCTGGCGGACAATGGACCTTCTCCCCTCTCTGGTCTGCCCACGATGCCTCCAGCGCCATCCTCGGCACGGGCGGGCTTAGTCAGGGTGCGCTGGTGTCCACGGGGTTCTTCGATCTGGTGCACGTTGACATACGCGGCCAATCGCTTCCGTACCTGATGGAGGGCATGGACATCGCTGAGAAGACGGGGACGTCCTGGCGGACAATCCTGATCTGGGTCGGGATCGGAACGGTCACCGCGCTGGCGCTCGGCTGGTGGTGCACCTTGAGCAAGCTGTATGCGGTCGGCGCGGCCACAGCGAAGGCGAACCCGTATCCCGTAGTGAAGGCGGCCATCAGCTTCGGCGACGTTGACCGCCTGGCAGCGAACCCCAAGGCGCGCGATCTCGCGGGAGTGACGGCCATGACCATCGGCGCCTGTATTACGTGTCTCCTTGCCTGGATAGGCAGGCTCGGTGTGCCGGGGCTTCATCCGGTGGGCTACATTATGGCGAACACCCGGACAATGCAGTCGTTCATCGTGCCGTTCTTCATGGCGTGGCTCGTGAAGACAATCGTTCTGCGGTACGGAGGAAACAGGTTCTATCGCCGCACCGTGCCGTTCTTCATCGGAGTGATGCTCGGGGACGTCACGGCGCAGGCGACCTGGGCGCTCGTCGGTGGGATCTTCCACGTCCCGATCTACCAGTTCCTGACATAGGATTGACTGGTAGGCCAAGCATCTTTATAATGCCACTATTGACTTTTTAGGGAGCAGAGATGATGAAATTGAAGCTTCGACATGCGCTGGCGGTGTGGATCATCGGCGGGTTGGGATTCCTGCTGCCGATACTCCAACACGTTTCGGACCCGGATACCTGGTGGCATCTTAAGACCGGCCAACTGATCTGGACCAGCCGGTCCGTGCCCACGACCGACCCATTCTCGTTCACGACGATCGGAGAACGATGGATAAACCACGAGTGGCTTTCCCAAGTCTTTTTCTACCAGGTATTCGCTCATTTCGGGTTCATCGGCCTGATCGTGATGAAGGCCGTACTGGTCACCACACTGATGTGCGGCATCTATATCCTCGTGCGCCGATATACCAAGCATGAGTTCGCCGCCATCGGGATCATGACCCTGTGCGCCCTCGCTGGGGCGAGGTTCTGGAATCCACGCCCTCAACTCTTCAGCTACCTGTTCGTGATCGGTCTGTTGATCCTCCTGGGCAAGAGCATCCGCAGCAAGGCGCTCTGGCTTGCAGTGCCCATGTTCTGGCTGTGGTCGAACCTCCATGGAGGATGGGCGTTCGGCTTCCTGGTGATGGGCATGGTGCTCCTCGAATCGGCCGTAGTCGCGATTCGTGAAGGCAAGCGGTCGGATGCATTGCGCATGGCAGGAGTGCTCGTCTGCTCATTGCTGGCGGTGCTGGCAGGGCCGTCTCCCATCGGCAGATTACTTTATCCGATCGGCTACTTCTCGGGGCGTATCCCCACAGGCCTCGTGCTGGAGTTCAGAAGCCCGAATTTCCTCCGCCCAGGGATGTGGCCCTATGATCTGCTTGTATTGGTGCTTCTCACGGCGATGATCCTGGGACGCAAGCGCATGCCGATTTCTCAATGGGCGATTCTGCTCCTGACTCTGTTCCTATCGGTTCGGAGCATTCGCCACGTCCCGCTTTTCGGCATAGTAGCTGCTCCCGTGCTGGCGATGCAGATCAACGCCGTCCTGGAACACTATGCGGAGAGAGGAAGATCATTTAGGGAGTTGCAGGGATGGTGGCCGGTGAACCTCCTGCTGCTGCTGGTGATTCCGGCGCTGATAGTGCTGAAGATGCCCAGGGTGAACACGGAGGAATACTGCGTGCGTTATGGCATGTACCCCGCCGCCGCCTGCCAATTCCTGCTCGACGAGCCGATCAGAGGCGAGGGAAGGCTGCTGAACGACTACGGTTGGGGCGGCTTCCTGATCTATAAGCTGTATCCGAAATACAAGGTATCCATTGACGGCCGGGCCGACCTCCACTATGGGCACATGACTGCGGCCATCCGGGATTTCGAGGCAATGTCGCCTGAGTGGGAAGCCTTCGTGGACAGTGTGAACCCCGATGTTATCCTGCTCCCGATCAACAAACCGGTGGTCAATGCGCTCCGTGAGGACCCGGACTGGCTGCTGGTCTATGAGGATGATGTGGCGGTGGTATTCGCACGGTCGGAATAGAGCGGATAAGACCCTCCTTTGCCAAGGCTACGGAGGGCAAGCAGATATGACATATAGGACAAGGAGGCTAAATCACAGATGAGCTCGCTACCCTATGGTTTGTGCAATATCGCAAAGCTCTCGAACGGCAAGACACGGAGTATTTCGGCTGAGAACCCTGAGGGGAAGGTCGCCGGTGGGGCGCTGGAAGTCCCTGACGAGGCCAATGCCGGCGCGTGGCTTGGCAAGGGCTGGAAGGTTCGACCGTGCATCACGCTCCCCAAGGAATCGAATACGGTGCTGGCCGACATCAAAGGCCCGGGGACCATCCGCCATATCTGGATCACGGTTGATCCCAAGGCCTACCGTGACTGCATTCTCCGCATGTATTGGGACGGCGAAAAGACGCCCTCGATCGAGGTCCCGCTCGGTGATTTCTTCGCGAACGGCCATGCCTTGCGGGTGAACATAAACTCCATCCCCATCGCCGTAAACCCGAACGGCGGGTTCAATTCCTACTGGCCGATGCCGTTCAGGAAGAGCGCGCGGATCGAGGTCGAGAATCAGCGCTGGGAGGAGATCGGCGGCTTCTTCTATCAGATCACCTACGAGCTGGACGAAGTCCCCGATGACGCGGCCTACTTCCACGCTCAGTGGCGGCGATCGGTTACTCCGATTGATAAGCCCGAGCACACGATCCTGGAGGGGATCAAGGGCAAGGGACATTACGTCGGGACTTATCTGGCCTGGACTCAGCTTGCGAACGGCTGGTGGGGCGAGGGCGAGATTAAGTTCTTCATGGACGGCGATAAAGACGCTCCCACCATTTGCGGCACCGGGACTGAGGACTACTTCGGCGGAGCGTGGTGCTTCGGGGATACCTATTCGACCGCCTTTCTGGGCTATCCGCTCTGGCGCAAGGAGCCCGGCGAAGTGCCGAAGCACGGGCTTTACCGCTGGCATATCCCTGATCCCATAAGGTTTGACAAGGACTTGCGGGTCACGATCCAGGCGCTGGGCTGGTGGCCGAACTGGAAGTATCAGCAGCTCCAGGACGACATCGCCTCGGTAGGGTACTGGTATCAGACCGAGCCGCATGCCAAGTTCCCGGAGATACTCCCGGTCCACCTCCGCTGGCCGAGATGACCGCCCTATTGCAGAGATTGTCCCTTCATGCTTGACACTGCCGCCCGTTTCCGGGTATTATGGAAGTCCCCCGGCTTGGGGAGCTATCTGAATAGGCCTTTTTCAAAACAATAAGCCGGTCTCCGTGCGATAAGGAAGGCATGGAAGGCCGAATACCCGCCATAGCGGCGTTCTGCGTTCTTGGTTCAGCGTTCAGCGTTCTAGGCTCTGAGAACGAAGAACCAGGAACGAGGCACGAAGAACGACGTGACGGATGTTCGGCCTTTTTCGGTCGAAATAGCACTTGCGGAATTGACCTTGGTTTCGAACACTGCCGTCAAAAAATGGATCAGCGACATGGCGAATCTCTGTCAGCCGGACAGAGTGGTGTATTGTGACGGCTCCGAGGAGGAGCGTGAGCGCCTGACCGCCGAGGCTCTCAGCACCGGCGAGTTGACCTTGCTGAACCAGGAAGTCCTTCCGGGCTGCCTGTATCATCGCACGGCTGTCAACGATGTCGCCCGCACGGAGCACCTTACCTTCATCTGCACCGATAAGGAAGAGGACGCAGGCCCGAACAACAATTGGATGTCGCGCGAAGATGCATATTCCAAGCTGGGCGAGCTCTTCCGAGGCTCGATGGTCGGACGCACCATGTACGTCGTCCCCTATCTCATGGGCGTCTCCGGTTCCCCGTTCAGCAAGGTGGGGATCGAGCTTACGGACAGCATTTACGTGGTGCTGAACATGCGCATCATGACCCGTATGGGACAGGTCGCATGGGACGAGCTAGGGAACTCGGACGACTTCACCCGCTGCCTGCACTCGAAGCACGAGTTGGACATCGAGCGGCGGTTCATCTGTCACTTCCCTGAGGACAATACCATCTGGAGCATCGGCTCGGGCTATGGGGGCAATGTCCTCCTGGGCAAGAAGTGCCTGGCCCTCCGGCTCGCAAGCTGGACAGGCCGCCAGGAAGGCTGGTTGGCCGAGCACATGCTCATCATCGGCGTCGAAACCCCCGAGGGCGAGACATTCTACATGGGCGGCGCATTTCCCAGCGCATGTGGTAAGACGAACCTGGCGATGCTTGTGCCGCCGAAATCCTTGCCCGGCTGGAAGATTTGGACCGTCGGCGATGACATTGCATGGATGCGGATCGGGCCGGACGGGCGTCTTTGGGCAATGAACCCGGAGGCAGGGTTCTTCGGCGTCGTCCCCGGCACGAACTTCAAAACGAATCCGAACGCAATGCGGACCATCCGCACGAATACCATATACACGAACGTCCTGCTGAGGCCGGACAACACGGTCTGGTGGGAAAGTCACGATGACGACCCGCCCGAGCATGGGATGGACTGGCAGGGCAAGTTCTGGACGCCGGCATGTGGGGAGAAAGGCGCTCATCCGAACTCCCGGTTCACCGCGCCTGCGTCTCAGTGCCCAAGCCTCTCGCCGCATTGGGAAGACCCGGAAGGCGTGCCGATTTCCGCGATATTGTTCGGCGCTCGCAGAGCACAACTCGCGCCGCTTGTTTATCAATCGTTCAACTGGCAGCATGGAACCTACGTCGGAGCGACGATGGCATCCGAGACGACCGCCGCCGCACTTGGCGCGCAGGGAGTCGTCCGCCGTGACCCCATGGCTATGCTCCCATTCTGCGGCTACAACATGGCAGACTACTTCCGTCACTGGCTGGAGATGGGCAAGAAACTCGTAGATCCTCCGAAGATCTTCCGCGTGAACTGGTTCCGCCAGGACAAGCACGGCAAGTTCCTGTGGCCCGGATTCGGCGAGAACCTGAGAGTCCTGAAGTGGATCATCGAGCGGTGCAAAGGCGCAGACAGCGCCGTCGAGACTCCCATCGGATACGTGCCCGCCCCAGGCGGCATTGACCTCACCGGCCTCAGAGTCTCCGATGAGACCATCCAGGCGCTCGTCCACGTGGATAAGGACCGCTGGTACGAGGAGCTCGAGAACCAGACGG
>DASRZD010000360.1:0-4291 GCA_035686805.1 Armatimonadota bacterium | reverse complement strand
AGTTGCCGCTCATGTTGGTCCAGGTGGCAGTTCCCTCATTCCAGTTCGCAGTGACCTTACGGAGGTCTACATTCCTGTATTGGTTGGACGAGCGAAGATAGCAGTACAATTTGACCCGAACGCTGTTGGAGGCATTGACGACGGCCGCCTGAGCGGGAGCTCCAGTCATATCCCACTGTACCAGGCCGCGTCGGGCAGCTATACTTGTACTCGAACTCCAACCGGTCTGTACGGCGGCGTTGTCGCCGGTGGCACCAGGGTTGCCGCTCCGGAGATAGCAGTCACCGTTGCTGGTCGTGCGTGTCCAGGTGTAGTAAGACGGAGTCTGTGTGCTCAACACGACCGGCGTGCTCTTTGCCGAGTAGCTGGGCACCCCGTCGTAAGCGTCAACTTCGTAGGTGTACGAAGTGGTGTAATTCAGACCGGAGTCGGTGTAAGTGGTGCCTGCCGTTGTGCCCACTATGACGCCATTTCGGTAGACCCTGTAGCCCTCCACGCCTATGTTGTCAGTGGAGGCGGTCCATGCCATCGAAATGGTACTGGTCGTTGATCCGGTACCATGCAAATTCGTCGGAACGGTCGGCGGCGAGGGAGCGGGAGTAGTAGCCGGGGCAGGGGCACTTCTCCCAGATTCATTATTGAAGTCATCGTAAGCACTGACCTCGTATGAGTAGGTAGTGCTGGGCTGGCAAGTCACATCCGAGTAGGAAGTCGTCGGACTCGTACCAATCTGCACATTATCCCGGTAGATATTATAGCCGATAACCCCTCGGTCGTCTGTCGAGGCAGTCCAGGACAGGTCTACACGCATCTCATTCTCCGGGGTAGCCGACAAACCAGTCGGAACGGTCGGCGGTTCGGTATCCGGTGTGCCGGTGACTTCGATAGTCTGCGAGACTACCGGACCGAACCATTGGAAGCCGTCCCTGACCATCTGCCAATCCGTAGTGTAAGTCCCCGTAGACAGAGGCGCTCTAAGCTGGAAGGTGAACGTGTACGTCGAGTTAGGATTCACCTCACCGCTGATGGGCTGCCGGGTCGTGGTGGTGCAGGGATCGGAATCTCCCACGGCTCCCAGATGGAAACCCGCAGCGTCATTCCAGAGCACGCCTCTGTTTCTCATCGTGACGTGTACGGTATAACGCTCACCCACCGTCATGGCGGCGGGAATGTCGTGGCTTACGAACTCGTTCGAGTAGTAATCCCACGTCGGGGTGGTGCTAAAGTAATCGCACGTGCCCTTATACACGGCCCACATGCACGTTGAGCGGAAGAAGTTATCCCGGAGCTTGACGGCGTCCATATCGCAGGAGTCGTGAAACGCCAGCTCGATCAGAATGGCCGCTCGAGCAGGAATCCTGATTTCGCCGAAACCCCCGTTGGAGTTTATTATGCCCCTGTTGGACCAGCCGGAATCGGGGTACTTGGTCCTGATGGCGTCAATAATGGAATTGTTCACATTGCCTGCTAGGGCCTGGCTGACTGCTCCCCATGCGGCATGCGAGGTCCCCCAGTCATAATAGGTGCAAGTACCGGTCGGACAGCTTCCTCCATAGCAATCGCCTGTTGAGCCGTTGGTGTGCAGGGATATGTAGATATCTGAGCTGTCATAATCAGATGACAGCGGGCGGGATGCGATCTCATTGGAGTCATCCGATCCGCCTTCGCCCAGGTTAGTGCCGTACGGGCCGTAAACCCAGCCGGGGTACCCGAGGTTCTGCAGCCAGTAGCAGGCGCCCATGCGCCACCACTGTTCGCCTCCCGCCCAAGGAGAAGCGCCGTAGTTCTTGTCCGTGCAGCGAACCATCTTGACCGTGGCGCTATCCTGAGCCAGGTAGGTCTCCAGGTACTGGGCATTTTCCAGGTTATGGTAGTCTTCCTGATTCAGAGGTGAGCAGTACACCGGACGCGCGGTAGCCCAATAGCTGCCGTTCCAGCGCTTGCCGTGCCCCGGAGAGACGGTGATTTTCCGCCCCGAAAGGTTGTTGACCATCAACTGCCTTGGCTGTTCGGCCTCCGGACCCGGCTGAATCGAGGGAGTGGGCGGAAGGTAGTCCGACAGCACCTTCCCATCTGCCATCATCTTGATGCTGCCTTGGACACCGAATTGGTACAACGTGCCCTTCACCTGCTCGAAAATGGCCATAAGTCTGGCTTCCTCCAGACCCACTGCTACATCGCTGGAGAAGTTGATTACCGCCGTATCGCCCTCGATCCAGAAGTCCACGATCTTAGTGCCAGCCGGGACGGCGCTCGTAAGCACCTTGCCGTCCACAAATTGAGGATCGGGAGGCGTCGGCAGCAAGGCCAGCGCCGTCATGATGTCGTAGGCGTCCGGATGAAGATAGCCATACGGAGCTCCGTTTTCATCAATGTACACGACGATTGCCGAGGCCGAAGCATAACCGGAAACCAAGGAGACGAGGAAAAGAACGGTGAGTAGAACAATAGCACTTCTCATAATGGTACATCCTCCTGCCCAACGATAATCCGGCTTGGGGAGCGCCGGGAATTATGAGGCAAACCGACGGGAAACCTGTTACCAGGCCATATCTTATTTATTATATTGTCGCCAGTTCGGACTGTCAAGGCAAATCAGTCGTAATCAGGTATAATTACCAGGTAGGAAATCGAACCGGATGCCTCCGAAACCTGACTCATACTATGAAAGCGCGATTCGCGATCTGACATGGCAGAAATTGACCGATCGGTAATTCATGCTCTTTGTAGAGGGGAAGAACAGGCTTATGCGCTCGTGATTGACGAGTTGCATGTCCCTGTGTACAGGTTCCTTTTGCGATTGTCCCGCGATTCGGGCATTGCCGAGGATCTGACCCAGGAGACGTTCATCGCCCTCTGGCAGGGGATCGGATCATTCAGAGGAAGGTCGCGGTTCAAGACCTGGGTCTTCGGGATTGCCTACAGGCAATTCCTGCGGCACAAGGACAAACGCATTGTCGAGACGGTAGAGTTGGTTGAGTCCGACTTGTCAGACCCGTCCGACCTGTCAGAGCTTGTGGAGGAATCCCAGGAGCGAGCCAGACTCAGGCGTGCGGTCTACGGCCTTCCTGATCTCTATCGAGAGGTCGTGTGTCTGGTCCACTTCGATGGACTAAGCTACCGGGAATGCGCCGGCGTGCTGGGCATTCCCACAGGAACCGTCAAATCGCGGATGAACGGCGCTTTCAAACTACTGCGCGAGACGCTGGAGGAGCAAGACTATGAGATACGACAAACAGCTTAGTCGAAAGATTGGCCAACTTGAGGGTGAGCCTGCTCCAACGGCTCTCAAGGATAAGCTCATGGCAGACGCAATGACGGCAGCCGCCTCAGCACGCACGCAGTCGCCTTCACCAGTTCCCAGGCAACTCGGCGCACAGGGGGTATGGAAGATGAGGAAAGCATATCTGGCAGCGGCATTTGCGTTAGTGATGGTGGCGGCTGGATTCTGGTTCTTACCTCGCCAGAATGGCAGCGCCGCCCTCGCGGATGTCTCCCGTGCAATGGCCAGGGTGAAGAGCGTCCACTTCGTTGGCTGGGGAGAGGACTCCACCCACGGACGAAGCACAATGGAAGGATGGATTGTGGGCGACTCGAAGCTGCGATATCGAGAAGAAGGCGAAGCATGGCTCGATGATTATGGTGACGACGGGAAGATTGTAGTCGAAGTGAACACCTATAGTCGGAATCCGTATGCAACTATCAGGGCGTCGGACAATGACGAGAGGTGGCCAATGGAGCTGTCCCTGAGCCTTTTCCGCGGGCACAATGTACTCGAGGATGCTCGGAATCCCCTCCATCCCAGCAAGATCACCTCTCGGAAAGCCACCCTTCCCGATGGACGAAGAGTTGTGATCTACCAGTTAGGTTGGCCTGGACAGGAAACGACGCTCACTGTTGACGCCCAGTCCGACCTGATACTGAAGATCGAGAGCCTGAAGCACTTCGACGAGCGGGAGGTCAGGGAAGCGATAGACCGAATCGAGTACAACGTGGAGATACTGGATTTGGTTTTCAGGCCCTCGATCCCAAGGGGCTTGCGGGTCCTGGACCTCACTAAGTCCCTATCCCCCGACATTGCCAGGCGGCGGCAAGCCGAGATGAAGCGCCTTCGGTCTGATCCAAGCGCCCATATTACCTGGCACATACCTGGAGGGCAGAGATCGAGCTGCGGTGTGTTGTATCGCAAAGGATATATGTTCGAGGTTGCAGGCCCCGGCGAAATCATGATTGCCTATGTGCCCGCACTCGATGTTTATCGGGTGATCGGAACGGTGAGGGCATTCTCCCT
>DASRZD010000359.1:0-3313 GCA_035686805.1 Armatimonadota bacterium | reverse complement strand
CGAATCCGCCTCCCTCGCAGGCCACCTGAAGCTGAACAGGCTCATCTACATATACTCGGACAACCGCATATCCATCGAGGGCAGCACCGACCTCACCTTCACCGAAGATGTCAGCAACCGGTTCCGGGCATACCGCTGGTTCGTGCAGGACATCAATGGCGAGGACGTGACCCAGATAGACAGAGCCCTCAACGCCGCGAAGGATCAGAAGGAGAAGCCCTCGCTGATCCACGCTCGTACCCATATCGGCTACGGGAGTCCGAACAAGCAGGATACGAAAGAGGCCCATGGAGAGCCGCTCGGCGAGGAGGAGGTCAAGCTCACGAAAGAGAATCTCGGGTGGCCTCTCGATCCGACGTTCTACGTCCCGGACGACGTCCTAGCTTATATGCGAAGCGCCGTTGAGCGAGGAAGTCGGTGGGAGGAGGAGTGGCACGAAAGCATGGAGGAATACGGCCTGGAGCATCCCGACCTGGCTAACCGGTTTTGGCAGGGCATGGATCGCCGCCTTCCCGATGGCTGGGAAAAGAACATTCCATCGGTTGGCAAGCCCGGCGAAGAGATGGCAACCCGCGATGCTTCCGGCCAGGTGATGAACGCCATTGCGCCCGCGCTACCCTTCTTCATTGGCGGGGCGGCTGATCTCTCCCCCTCGACCAAGACCTGCCTCATGGGATTCGGCGACTTTGAGCCTGGGGAAGTGGGTCGCAATTTCCACTTCGGGGTTCGCGAGCATGCGATGGGCACCGCCCTCAACGGGATGGCGCTTACCAAGCCGATTATCCCCTTCGGCGGGACATTCCTCATTTTCTCGGACTACATGCGCCCCTCGGTCCGAATCGCCGCCATCATGAAGGCCCATGTGATCTACGTCTTCACGCACGACAGCATCTTCCTTGGCGAGGACGGCACGACCCACCAGCCGATCGAGCACCTGGCGTCGCTTCGGGCGATGCCGAACATGACCGTCATTCGCCCTGCTGATGCCCCCGAGACGCCCTTCGCCTGGAAGATGGCGCTGGAAAACCAGGATGGCCCTGTGTCGCTGATCTTCACCAGACAGAAACTGCCCGTCCTCGACCGCGAGCAGCTTGCATCGGCGGAGATGCTGGAAAGAGGCGCATATACTCTATGGCAATCAGGCGATGGCAAGCCGGAGATCATCCTGATGGCGACCGGCTCTGAGGTCCACATAACCCTCGATGGAGCCCGAATGCTCGCCGATGAGGGCGTAAATGTGCGAGTTGTGAACATGCCATGCTGGGAGCTATTCGAGAAACAGTCCGGAGACTACCGAGAGGAAGTCCTTCCGCCGAATGTACTCCCCAGGCTGGCGGTCGAGGCTGCGTCGCCCACAGGCTGGCATAAGTACGTCGGTGCTTGTGGGGACGTGCTTGGCATGACCGAGTTCGGCAGATCAGCCCCCGCCAAGGATCTCGCCAAGTTCTTTGGCTTCACGCCGGACAACATCGTCACTCGGGCGAAGGCAGTTTTGTCAAGAGAGGAGAGATCGGTCGTATGCGTATAGCAGTCGGCGCAGATCATGCGGGATTTGAGCTTAAGAAGACAGTGGTGCAGGTGCTGAGGGATCAGGGGCACGAAGTCCTCGACCTGGGCGCCTTTACTCCCGAACCGTCGGATTACCCCATCTATGCCAAGAGTGTGGGGAATGCGGTGCGAAATGGCGAAGCCGACCGCGGCATCCTACTCTGCGGCAGCGGTGTCGGGGTCTCCATCGCGGCAAGCAAGTTGAGAGGCATTCGGGCGGGGCTCTGCCATGATGCCTATTCGGCGCACCAGTGCGTCGAGCACGATAATGTCAACGTCCTTTGCATGGGCCCGAGCGTCATAGGAACTGAGCTGGCCCTCGATCTCATTCAGATATTCCTAAATGCCCGATTCACCGGCGAGGAGCGGCACGTCCGCCGGCTCGCCGAGGTTGAAGAGTTTGAGAAATCGGAGGCAGAACATGAGCACTGTGCGCACGCGCAATCTGCTGCTTGAGTTGGAGGCTCTCGGCCAATCGGTTTGGATGGACAGCTTCCGCCGAGGATGGATCAGGTCCGGCGAACTCGCTAGATTGATCGAGGAGGACGGGATTACCGGGGTGACTGTGAATCCCTCCATTTTCGAGAAGGCGGTCTCCGGGAGCACGGACTATGACGAAGCAATCCGTGACCTCTACTCCAAGGGCAGGACCACGCAGGAGATGTACGAGTTGCTGATGATGGAGGACATCCGAAGGGCGGCGGATCTATTCCGGTGTGTTTATGACGCCACCGAGGGTCGAGACGGCTTTGTGAGCATCGAGCTTCCCCCAGTGCTGGCCTATGACACCGAAGGCTCGATCCGGGAGGCCCAGCGATATCACGACTTGGTCGGCTGGGAGAACATCCTGATCAAGGTCCCGGGCACTCCTGAAGGGGCGCCGGCGGTCGAAGAGCTGACCTACGTCGGAGTGAACGTAAACATCACCCTGCTCTTCTCAATCGAGAGCTATGAGGCCGTCGCAAGGGCATATATTCGCGGTCTCGAACATCGGTTGGAGGACGGCGAGCCGATTGACCGGATCGCCTCGGTCGCCAGTTTCTTCGTCAGCCGCATAGACACCGCCATGGACAAGCAGCTCGAAGAGAAGGGACAGACGGACCTGTTCGGGAAGTCGGCGATCGCCAACGCCAAGCTGGCGTATCAGCGGTATAAGGAGATATTCGGCTCGATGGAGTTCCATGAGCTTGAGGATCAGGGTGCTCGGGTACAGCGGGTCTTGTGGGCGAGCACCAGCACGAAGAACCCGCGGTATCCCGATACTTACTACGTTGACAACCTCATCGGCTCTCAGACGGTCAACACCCTGCCTCCCCACACCATGTTCGCATTCAAGGATCATGGCGACCCTCATCCGACTCTGGAACAGAACCTCGACGAGGCTCATGAGACCATGCGCCGACTCAGGGAGATCGGCATTGATTTCAATGCCGTCACGCAGAAACTCCAAGACGACGGCGTCAAGGCATTCCAGAAGTCGGTTGATGATGCCGTGAAGTGCCTTGACAACAAGCGCGAGGCCCTGGACCGGAAGGCTGAGAAGCGTCAGACGGCGCATCTGGGGGATTACCAGGGCCTGGTTGATGAAACTCTTCGCAGCCTGAGCGAGCAGTCGTTCTCACGCCGAATTTGGGAGAGAGACGCCGGTCTGTGGAAGCAGTCCCCCGACGGCGAGAAGATCATCAAGAATCGCCTCGGATGGATGTCGGTCGTGGATACGATGTCCGTCGAGGCCGACAATATCATCGAATTCGCTGACACGATC
>DASRZD010000358.1:0-15885 GCA_035686805.1 Armatimonadota bacterium | reverse complement strand
CGACATGGACCTGGTCCACGAGATCGCGGATACAGGCTATGTCATGAGGCAGGGCGGGCGACTGGAGCTTCACGGCTCGATAATGGAGCTGTTCTTCGACCATGACCTCAGCGAGTTCAACCTCGCCCCGCCGACGGTCGTGGGCCTCATCAAGGACCTCCGAGCGAGGGGATTTGACCTCAAGCCGACCCTCGATGCGGCGGAGTTCGAGGAACGCCTGCTGGAGAGGTTATCGGTTCTTGGTTATAGGTTGTAGGGCACCCCAAAACCTAAAACCCACAACCCATAACCTTGTTCAGTAGATCACCGGTGTCTCACCCTTCTTCAGCCTGATCACGGAGACCAGGTTCGGGCCGTCGAACTCGCAGGACGATATGCCGGTGACGATGGCAGTCCGCCTGTACCACGATGGGCTGACGACCAGGCTGCCTTCTTCTGCTATGCACTTGACTATTCTTCCAGATCCAACGTCCATCTTGAACCACGTGCGGTCAGCTCGGCGGGTCCTTGGCACCTCGACTATGTGGCCGCTCACTCTCACCAGCAGGCCGATGTTGTTCAGTCCCACGCCATCAACGACCCCTCGCTGGCCTATGCCGTTATACAGGAAATCCTCTCCGCCCAATGCCCAGCCCGGCATGTCGAACGGTGTCACGGTCCCTGCGCCGGCTGGGTTGGCCTCCGAGGCCTCTATGTATCGCTCGCCATCGGCATTGGTTCTTATCACGCCGGTGGCACTAGCCCTCTGATTATCTCCGGTCAGGCCGTGGGTCGCCTTCTCTACTCGGAGGCCGAAACTACTGTCGTCCGCCTGCAAATAGAAGGCGTTGTCCCACACCGCGGAGACAGTTTTTTCAGAAGTGCTTACGGGCCAATTGTCCCGCGCCTGCTTGAGGTCCGGAATGGCGAAAGGCCTGATGGCGATACACCCGTAGAATCCCGCTCCGATTGCAGTAAAGCCAATGTTTGGGGAGGGAATTCTGCATTGGCCAAGCGAGTCCCATCCCCACGCGACGACCGATCCATCGGCTTTCAGGCCCAGACTATGGCCATAGCCCCCGGAGACGGCGACAAACCCAGTATTTGGCGACGGCACATTGCACTGGCCATATTGGTTGAATCCCCAGGCGACGATCGATCCGTCTGCCTTCAGCCCTAAGCTATGATAAGTACCCGCAGCAACTGCGGTGAACCCGATATTCGGAGACGGGACACTACACTGGCCATAGTAGCCATACCCCCATGCCGCGATTGAGCCATCCGCTCTTAGCCCCAGGCTATGAAACTCGCCGGCAGCGACTGCGACGAACCGAGCATTTGGAAGGCGCACGTTGCACTCACCATGCTGGTTATTGCCCCAGGCAATGATTGAACCGTTCGCTTTGAGCCCGAGGCTATGGTTAGCGCCTGCCATGATCCCAACAAACTCACTGTTAGGCGTGGGTACATTGCATTGGCCAGCATGGTTATCTCCCCAAACGACAATCGAGCCATCTCCTTTCAGCCCAAGGCTGTGACTTGATCCCCCTGCGATTGCCACAAATCCTGTATTGGGATCAGGTACATTGCACTGGGCAAAGCGGTTGTATCCCCAGGCCGATATCGAACCGTCGGCCTTCAGGCCCAGACCATATTCCTCGCCTCCCGCGATTGAGACAAAACCTGAATTGGGAGTGGGCACATTGCACTGGCCGTCACCGTTATCTCCCCAAGCGATGACGGAGCCATCCGCCGTAAGCCCCAGACTATGATAATCGCCCCCTGTCACTGCGGTGAACTTATTGCTCGAAGACGGCACATCACACTGGCCGGCGCGATCATACCCAAATGCCACAATTGAGCCGTCAGCCTTCAGTCCTAGGCTATGATAGCTGCCTGCCTCCACCGCGATAAACTCGGTGTTTGGATCGGGCATATCGCATTGGCCATTGTAGTTGTCTCCCCATGCCATAATGGATCCATCTGCTTTCAGTCCCAGGCTGTGGCCCCCTCCCGCCGTGACCGCCACATAGTTGTCGTTCGGGTTTTCAATAGTATCGGGGACATCACACTGGCCGTCCCAGTTGTCTCCCCACGCGATGATCGAACCGTCTGCTTTCAGTCCCAGGCTGTGAGAGCCGCCTCCCGCGATTGCGATAAACCCACTGTTTGGCGCAGGCACATTGCATTGGTCATTGTTATTTAGTCCCCACGCGACAATCGAGCCGTCCGATTTCAGGCCCAGACTGTGACTATGGCCTGCCGAGATTGCGACGAATTCGGAGTTCGGTGAGGGTACATCACATTGGTTATAGTTGTTCCTTCCCCACGCTACTACTGAACCGTCTGCCTTTAGTCCCAGACAGTGATATGCACCTGCCGAGACTGCGATGAATCCCAGGTTTGGCGATGGCACATTGCACCCGCCGTAGTAATTGTCTCCCCAGGCCACGATCGAGCCGTCGGCTTTTAGCCCCAGGCTTTGACATCCGCCTGCCGAGATTGCTGTGAGCTTGCCGATTGGGCCGACGACCGAAGCTCCCCAACCGAAGATGCTTCCGGGTTGAGCAGCCAATCCCTGTGCGCTGATGCCGCAGAAAGAAAGAATGATTATGATGCAGAAAAGCTTTTTCGTAACAGTGGTCATCCCGTGCCTCCCAGAACAAGATAATTGGAAGCGCCAACGCCTCTTAATCTATTAACGGGGAAAGAGGGCAAAAGGATACGCAGTATTCTTGATGAGTGAGGAATGAATGGGAATACGTCATACGTCCATCTGTGGCGCTGCTCGTTTCGCAAGACGTCATACGGTTGCGTCTTTGCCGCCTGACGATAGCCGCAAGCCGATACGAGTCGCGTGCCGCCGGAACGAGCACCCCGATCCGTCGGGGCAACCGCAACCGTTCTACGTCAGGGCCAGGGACCACTCCCATACTCCTTGGAGGTATCCGCGGTCTTTTCGTCGAAAGACTAACTCATCGAGACCAAGGAGGAAAGCATGAAACTCGGACTTATTCCTGCTAATCGAGGTTTTTTTAGCGATGAACTGGCCGCTCAGATGCGGACCCAGACCATCGAGGCGATGAAGAAGGCCGGGCTGGAGGTCGTCGTCCCGGACGAGAAGCTGACGAAGCTTGGCTGCGTCGAGACCCTGGAGGAGGCTCAGAAGACCGGACGGCTCTTCCGCGATCAGAGGGTTCAGGGGGTCATTGTGGCGGCGGTCAACTTCGGTGACGAGCAGGCGGTCGCATTCACCATCAAGGAAGCCGCCCTCGATGTCCCCGTGCTAATCTTCGGCTGCCAGGAGGAGGAGGTCCTGAAGATGACCACCCCCAGGCGCGACGCATTCTGCGGACTGCTTTCCATTGGCGAGGCGCTGAGGCAGACAGGGGTGAAATACTCCGTGGCCAGCGTCCCGATCTGCTATCCCAGCGACAAGTCGTTTGCAGAGGACCTGGTCTGGTTCGCGGGCGTATGCCGGGTGGTCAACGGCATCAGGAAGGCGAGGTACGCGCAGATCGGCATGCGGCCGGACAATTTCTGGACCTGCCGCGTCAATGAGAAGGCGCTCCAGAAGCTGGGCGTGACGACGGTTGACCTCGATCTCTCCGAGTTGATAGCCGCCGTCACCAAGATGGACCCGAACCTCCCGGAGGTGAAGAAGATCGAAGGGCAAATCGCCGCTCAGTGCGATATGTCCGGCGCACCGGCACAGGCGCTCAGTAAGATCGCGAGGCTGGAGAAATTCCTGAGGGATTTCATCGCCGAAAAGCAGCTCAATGCGATCGCCTTCCAATGCTGGACAAGCCTCCAGCAGAATCTGGGGATTTGCTCATGCTCCACCATGGGCCGGCTGGGAGATTCGGGCATTCCCGCGGCTTGCGAGGCGGATATCATGGGCGCGCTCTCCATGCATGCGCTTGCGCTTGCGTCCGGCGGACCGGCCACGCTCGCCGATTGGAACAACCTGCACAATGAGGATCCCGAACTTGCCAATATCTGGCACTGCGGCGTCTTCCCTGCCAGCTTTGCGAAGGCTAAGCCGAAGTTGGGCGTGCAGGAGATCATCGCGGAGACGGTCGGGCGTGACAACACCTGGGGCTTGTATGAGTTCGAGGTGGCGGAAGGTCCGGTGACCCTTTTCCGAGCGACCCAGGATCCGGACGGCGGCTGGAAGGCGGTCGTGGCCCCGGCCGTCGTCGAGCAGACGAAGGCGAAGACCTTCGGCGCATATGGGTGGGCGAGGATCGAGGGGCTTCAGAAGCTCTATCGTGACGTGCTGGTTCGCCATTTCCCGCATCACGTGGCGATGACCAGGGGGCAGGTACAGAACATCATTTGGGAGGCATTCGGCAACTACCTCGGTTTCGAGATGTATGCCCCGAAGCAGACCCTCCCCGGCCAATGGACCCCCGAGCCGCCGTTCTAAGAAACAGGTTGTGGGTTTTGGGTTGTAGGGCACCCCATAACCTGAAACCCACGAGGTGATCCTTAATGCACTGTGATCGGTCTGTTAAGGCCTATACCAGACCGATCACCCCGCTGGCAAAGGGGTCCCAACCAAGCCAGTTTCGACTCCGTCTCGGACTTGGCGTGGGAGATAGGGCTGGATGTCTCATTCGCCGCCCGGTTGCTCCGGCCTCATGCTACCAACAGTCCTAGCTTGCGGAGATCAGCAGGATGGCTATGTCATCCCGCAGATGACCGCTAGAGTACTCTTTCAGGCGATCCATCAGTTGTGCGCTGAACTCGCTTGGGGACTCATGCCGTTTTGCCACGAAGAAATCCTTTACAGCTTCTAACCCAAAGGAGCCCTTGTCCCCTTTGGCTTCCGTTGCGCCGTCAGTATAAAGGAGTAATCTGTCCCCCGAGCTCAATCTCACGCTATGCTCCCTGTAAAGTGCACCAGGGAGTGCTCCTACAAGGCTGCCGCTCGCCGATAATTCCCTGGCTTCAGATTCAGAGCACGCAAGATATAGTGGCGGCTCGTGACCTGCATTCACGAAGCTAAGGCTCTGCTGTTTCACGTCCCAGAGTCCATAGAACAGGGTTGCGAACTCCTCAGGTTCTACTTCTGAAGCAACCACGTCATTCAGCTTCTCAATCAGGCGTTTTGGAGAGGCGTCTTCATATGAATATGCCCGAAGGGTGTATCTAACGAGTGCTGTAAGCACGGCAGCCCTCAGTCCCTTGCCAGAGACATCGCCGATGACTATGGAAACCTGCTCGGCGTTCGGAGGGAACACATCAAAGAAGTCTCCACCCATGCGGTCTTCTGCAAAAGCGGTGGCGTATGCTCTTCCAATCATCAGCACATCCATGCATTCAGGGATGTCGGGGATAAGAGCCTTCTGAAGTGTCTCAGCCAGATAGTGTTCTTTTGCCAGAGCTTTTTCAAGGGCTACCTGCACAGCTATTAGGCGGGTGATGTCCTCCAGTTCGCCGACTGTCCCAGAAATATTGCCGCTTTCATCATACATAGGCTGAGCGCTTCCCTGGACAATTCTGCGTCCTCCATCAGCACTTATTATCATCATCTCAATGAGATCAGATGGCTCGCCGTATGCCGATGCCCTATATAATGGAAACCTATCTATTGGAATCGGACTCCCATCCAGTTCGAAGATTCCGTACTTCGCAGGCATCTCCGTCAGGGGCACCCCAAGCTCCAGTTTCCTCCCAAACAATTCTTCTGCCCTCTCGTTTGCTAATGCCAAGCGATCCCCTGGTTTCTGTGAGATGAGTATTGCAGACGGTACTGCTCTCAATACAGCATCCAGCCAAGTCCGCTGCTTTTGTAACTCTGCGCGAACATTACCATTTACCAGAGAGATACCTACGCTCCCAGCGAGAGTATTAAGACACTGCAATTCTTCCTCATTGAGGGTACGTGGCTCGTCGGAATACGCCTCAAGCACTCCAACTATCCGATCTTGCCCAACCAAGATCGGTGCAGAAGTGGCAGCCCCAGGAAGCCGTCCATTCTCCAAGGTGGGTAAACGCAGTGCGCTTTCGTTTCGATAATCATTAATCGCCACCATCTTCTTGGTTTGAAGCACACGCTCAGCCAAGCTTTGCTTGCCGTTGGGGGCAGCTTTATCATATTCACTGCAAAGAACGCCTTTAGAGGCTCTGCAGGTGAGAGTCTGTCCATCAGGGTCAAGCAACAATACTGCACATGCAGCCTCTCCAAGTATGTCGATTGCTGACTGGATGACTTTGTCAAGTATTTGGTCTAGTGACCGCTGGCTGGCTATCTCACTCTGTATCTGTGAGAGTGCCTCTAGATAGGCAATGCGTCTTCTAGACTCGACCGCAGATGCAGACGTCTGTGTATTGCTGGTCATCACAACCTCGCATCTTGAACTGCGTTTCACAGGTATTCATACCCGACACGATTACTGAATGAACCGCAGCGGAATGCTCCAGCTATGGAATGCCGCCATGCTTGGTCATGAAAATGCCGACAACAGCCGTCGTGCGTGCCACATGATAGCAAGTAGGGCTTGATTATGGCTCCATTTCGAGCGTAAAATGGAGTAGGGCAGCAAGAGGGGATGCTAGGAAACAGCGCATCACACTTCTAAAAACCCGCCGGGGAAACCCGTGAGGGTTCGAGTCCCTCCTCGGCCACCATAGCAGCACTGGGGCAGGTCCATCCGCCCTGAGCATGGCGCTAGCGTATTGTGCCCTAGCTTACCCCCATAACCCAAAACCCTTCCCCACCCCGAACTTTTTCCCCACTTCCATGGGTCATAATAGGTGAGGCCCGTTCGAATGGATTCTGCTTTGTGCATGCACAGACTGGATGGACGCTCAGATGAGGATCTGGCTGCCCTCGCGGCACATGGCGAGGCGCAGTCATTCGCCATCCTAGCTGAGCGGTATCGAGTCAAGGCGATGAGGGTTGCATACGGCATCGTACACAATCGGGCTGATGCCGAGGATGCCGTGCAGAACGCCTTCATCCGCATCTACAGGAATCTCGGCAAGGGGCGGCAGTTCAGCTCCTGGCTCTACAAGATCGTAATCAATGAATCGGTCAGACTTCTTCGAGGGAGACGCGAGACGTCCGATGAGATCGTGGAGATACCGACCGAGGATGCTGATATCGAGCGGATAATGCTGGTGAGGAAGTGCCTTGCTAGCCTGCCGAAGAACTACCGGACCGTGCTGGCCCTGAGAGGGATCGAAGAGCTGGCGTACGAGGAGATCGCCGAGATATTGGGAGTGCCCGTAGGGACGGTGCGTTCCAGACTGCACGAGGGACGAAGATTGTTCGCCAAGTGCTGGAAGGAGTTGATGAGCGATGAAGAGTGAGGATTGGGAAAAGGCATTGAGCGAGGTGTTGGATGCGGATGCCGTGCCAAGCAAACCTTTGGAGGAGTTCGTAGCCGCATGTATGGCCGAGCGCCACGGACGACTGAGCGCTCTGGTCGAATGGCTCTCTGCTCCCAGGCGGGCGGTCGCGGCAACGGTCGCGGGGAGCTTTGCGCTGACTTCGGTTCTGTTATTGACGATTCTGTTTTCCGCCAAGCCGCCGGCAGGTCAGCGGCATGCGCACCTCATCTCGCCGCAAGCGCAGATGGCGCTGGGCCTGGGCTCAATACAGAAGGGAGATTGGGAGAATGGACTCTAGAAAGAAGATATATGCCATCGGGCTGTTGATCCTGCTGCTGGCGGTGATTCCGTATTCACGAAACCTCCTGATTGCTCAGGTGGCGCAGGCCATCAACCTGAAATACGGGCAATTGGGGACTTACAGCGTCATCAAGCCAACTGAGCTGAAAGTCGCAAGGAATGCCAGCGATGCTCTGGTGCTGGGGTATCGGCACCGTTTGTCCAGGAACCCAACATTCATCGATCCCTATCTCCAGCTCACTGCCCGATTCCCCAACGACCCGGCTTTGTGCGCCAATATGCTCAAGTACTCGTTCGGGGCGGAATCAGTGAAGTCCAATGCACGCGCCATCGAACAAGTCATCAGAAGGGGGCAGAAGCTTGAGCCTGATAATGGCTATTTCGATTGCTTCGAGGCCGCGCTCCGTTTTAAGCAGAAGCGAGACGCTGAGGGATTGGCGGCTGTCCACCGTGCCGCGGGGAAGAAGCACATCAACAGCCATCAGGCTAAAGAGACCGTAGCCATAATGAGGAACTCAGAAAGAAGCTGGCCCTTCCCGCTCGGCTGGGTAAACCCGGTCAACCGGATCTCGTCCGCTTATTCCCTTCTCTTTCCACATTCGCTTTACTTCCGCAGTATGGCCAGATCGGCGGCATCGTATGAAGAACACGCGGTGAAACGGGGCAATGTGGGTGATGCCGCCCAAACAATGATGGACACGGTGAAGATCGGCGGCATGATGCGGGACGAGGGGGAGTCATTCATCAGCGCGCTTGTCGGCATGTCTATTCAAAGGATAGGGATCAATGGCGTGCACAAGGGTCTAGCAAATCATGCATTTGCTGGTGACGCACCCGGAACTGCGGCTGTAGCCGCAGTGCAGACACTGGCGCCGAACGCCCTTGATCAGGCTGAATGGGGTGCGTTGAGTAAGAATCTCGCCCGCTCGGATGGGTTCAGGAAGAGAAGCAGAAGTTACGTCAATCACATTCATTCCCCCGGGTTTATCGCCGGATTCATAGCCAGCACAGTCTGGTTCTCATTTGCCGGGTACATGTTGCTTATGGGCTTGGGAACGGGCGTAGTCTACCTGGCTGCGAGCGTAATCCTGCGCAAGCGAAACATCACAGTGAAGGATGTCGGCCCTGGGAAACTGAGCGTAGGTCTGCTCGCAGTCCTGCCGTCCGCAGCAGGGCTGATGGCGCTTGCGGGAATGGCAATAGCGCAGATGTTCCTGGCGGTTCAAGGCCAGCCGGGGAGTCTTCCTGCGCTTCCGGTTGTGTTCACGGCGATTCTGATCCTCACGATAATCGCGGCCGCCCGAACCAGGATCAGGCCGGAATTGCGCCGGCCCGATGTTTTCCTTGCCAGACTAAGGACTGGAAGCGCCTATGCCGCGAAGGCATTCCTGGTGCTCTATGTGGTGGCGATGGTCATAAACATCCCCGCCACCGCATGGGCCTATCATAAGTTGAACCAGGTCGCCCTGAACGAAGTGCAGATGATCTGGGAGTATCCGCCAGCTAAGTAGGGAGAGTATGGGAGTATGGGAGTATGGGAGTGTGGGGGTGTGAGATCCATTGCTGCACCACTCCATCACTCCGCTACTCCATTAGCAACTACTTGCTCCGGTACTTGCGCCAGGCCATGGTCTTGGCCCGGCTTCTGTGGGGGGCGTACGTCGCCGGCGATCTAGATTCCGAAATCGGACGAAGCATCGGCGCGCGCTTGAACTCATCCCTCGGCGGCAGACCGGCAGTGTAGTCGAACCCCTCGAGGTTTCGGCGTTCGATGGGAGTGCCGAGAGCCTTCTCGATATCCCAAACAGTCCCGGCGTCGTCCTGGCTTATCAGAGTCATCGCGTCGCCTTCGCGCTCCATTCTGCCAGTGCGCCCGATCCGATGGATGTACATGTCGGCTGTGTCGGGGATGTCGTAGTTGATGACGTGGGAGATGCTCTCGATATCTAACCCTCGCGCGGCAATATCCGTAGCGACGAGTATCTGGCATCGGCCCGATCGGAAATCATCCAGCGCCGACTGCCTCTGACTCTGGGACTTGTTCGCGTGCAAAGCGGACGTCTTGTATCCCGCTCTCTGGATCTGCAGGGCGACTCGATTCGCGCGATGCTTGGTTCGAGTAAAGATAAGCACGGAGTTCGTGTCTGTGTCGTCGAGCAGCTTCAGTACCAGCGATGTCTTCAGATGCTGAGGGCACGGATACAGCGCATGGGCGACGGACCTTGCGGGTGCTCGCAGATCCACTTCCACGCGCAGTGGGTTTTTCATGGCACTCGCCGCAAGCTGCATCAGCTCCGGGGCGAAGGTAGCCGAGAAAAGCATCGTATGCCGCTCACGAGGCATGTGCGATAGAATCCGCTTGATCGGCGGAAGGAATCCCATGTCCAGCATGCGGTCCGCCTCATCCAGAACGACTTTCTCGACGCAGGTGAAGTTGGTGTTGCCCCGCTCGATATGGTCGAGCAGCCTGCCTGGACAAGCGACAATGACCTCAGCCCCGGTTCGAAGCGCTTTCTCCTGGGGGCCCATCCCGACGCCGCCGTAAACGGTCGCGATTCTGATCTTGGTAAACTTGGCCAACTGCTTGAACATATCGCTGATCTGCTCGGCAAGCTCGCGGGTAGGTGTAAGAACGATAACCCTGGTGCAGGGCTTCTTAGCGGGATTGACAAGCAAGTGCTGCAGAATCGGCAGCGCGAAGGCTGCGGTCTTGCCGGTCCCGGTTTGCGCTGTGCCGATAAGGTCGCGGCCTTCCAGGCCCATGGGGATGGTGGCGGACTGCACGGGGGTCGGGGTCTTGTACCCCGCATAGGCGATGGCTCGCTCTAATCGCGAGTCAAGCTTGAACTCCTCAAACGATGTGATGCCTGTATCCCGACCTATCAGACTATCGGCGGCAAGCTCAGGCTTCTCCGGTCCGTAAACGCGCAGGTCATGGCAGTCGGGGCATCTGGTCGGGGGGTTGAAGCCGTGCTCGTCGAAAAGCTTCTGATCGCGTGCGGTGAAGGTACATCCCTCCCCGCAGTCACGGCAAACGAACGTTCTGTCCTGGTAACTCAATACACTCTCCTGGTTGCTCATTTTTATTGTCTCGGGGCTTAAAGCGAGTGAGCTAGCGGGGACCGAAAACGTCCGTAAACAACCAGGTCAGTGCCAAACCAACGTAACAATACATGCCATTATACCACACTCTGCAGAATAATGGAAGGGAAGCCGGCACGTGATGCGTAATCCGTAATGCGTGATGCGTAATCTCTGATGCGCGAGGATGCTGTGGAGTTGGCTTATAAACCGGATTTCGAGGATGCGAAGAAGTACTGGCGGGCGTATTGGGCGGGGGAGGTCATTGACCGGCCGTGCATCTGCCTGAGGACGAGCCGTCCGGATCCTAGACCCATCGCCTGGCCGCCGGGTTTGAACGCATTTCATGATCCTGATGACATAATGCCCCTGGTAGACCAGGCCCTCTCACAACAATACTGGCTTGCGGAAGCAGTCCCCTACTTCCAGATCAACTTCGGCCCGGATCAATTTGCGGCATGGTTGGGGGCAGAGCTTCATTATGAGTCTTCTTCCGGAGACACAAGTTGGTCTGTGCCGATGGTCAACGACTGGGATACCGATGCCAGGGAGATAGACCACCCTCACGGCATTTGGTGGGAAAAGGCGCTCGACTACTTTCGGCGAGCAGCCAAGTATGCGGACGGGAAGTTCCTCCTGGGATTCCCCGACTTCCACAGCAACATGGATGCCCTCTCCGCCCTTCGAGGGCCTCAGAACCTATGCGTGGATCTGTGGGACGTTCCCGAAGCGGTTGACCGGGCAATGATCAGGGCCAGGAAGGCATTTGCCCCGACTTTCGAGCAGATAGAGGAGGCCGGTCGGATGCCGGGACGCGGATACATCGGCTGGCTGCCATTCTACTCCGAGGGGAGGTTTGCCGTCCTGCAATGCGACTTCGCCTGCATGGTGAGCCCCGAACACTTCCGCCGGTGGATCCTCCCGGCGCTCGAAGAGGAGTCGTCGTACCTGGACAATGCCGTTTATCATTATGACGGCCCGGATGCGCTCGTTCACCTGCAGGACGTATTGTCGATCGCGGGCATTCACTCGATCCAATGGACGCCGGGTACCGGCAATCCTCCGCCGATCGAGTGGATGGACCTCCTGAAGGAGATCAAGAAAGCAGGCAAGGGCCTTTACCTGGGGGCGTCCCCCGATGAGGTCAAGATCATCCACCGCGAGCTCGGCCCGGAGGGCATTCTCTATGACACATGGGCGCCCTCGATCAAGGAAGCCGATGATCTGCTTGCGTGGCTGAAGGCAAATACGTAACCGACTTCGGGTTCTCCAACGCGCAGTCCGCAATTTGAATTTCGAGATCGGGTGTGGTATAACAGGCCATCATGATCGCCAGACTAGTACGCTCAGTCCCTTTCATTCTCTTCGTCTTGTCGGGCGGTTATGGCCTGGTATATGAGGTTACGTGGGCCAAATACCTTGCATTATTCATCGGCAATACCACGCTTGCTCACATGTGTGTGCTGGCGGCATTCATGGGAGGGCTGGCGCTGGGGAGCATTGTAATCGGACGGATCACACCCAGGCTGCGTCGGCCGCTGGCGGGCTACGGCGTATTGGAGATAGTCATCGGCCTCTATGCAGTGGTGTTCCCCTTGTTCATCCATCCCCTCCAGACGTCCGTTCTCAAGGCGGCGGCAGGCATACCGATGGGGAACCCCCTTTGGGCAATTCTCAAGATCGGTGTTGCCATGGGGGTACTGCTGTGGCCGACCTTCCTCATGGGCGGGACGTTCCCCATGCTGATGAGGTTCTATCAGCCCAAGTCTCCAGATGCGGAAGATAAGTCCGAGTGGCTCTATCTCACAAACTGCGTCGGCGCGGTGGCCGGGGCACTGGCCGCGGGCTTCTTCCTGATTCCGCACATCGGTCTCAGGGCTACGCTTTCCGGTGTCGGCTTCAGCAATGTCGCTCTGGGAGCGGTGGCAGTCGGCCTGGCGATGGTGGGACCTTCAATCGGAACTCAGAAGAAGCAGGCGGATATGCCGGCTCCCAGCCAACGGAATGCGTGGCCGATCTACACGGCGATCACTATATCCGGCATCACGGCGATGATATATGAACTGGTCTGGATTCGCTTCTTTTCAGTGGTGCTGGGAAGCTCCACCTACTCGTTCACGCTGATGCTGGCTGCGTTCATAACAGGGATCGCGCTCGGGAGCATGGCGGTGGGCCTGTCGAAATGGGCCCGCCGAAATCCTCTGCTCTCCTTCGCCCTCGCGGAGCTGGCAATAGGTTTCGTCATAATCGCGAGTATTCCACAGTACGAGAAGCTGTCCTATATTTTCTGGCGGTGGGGGTATCTGCTAAATCGGACGAATGAGGCATTCGGGCTTTTCAACTTAATCAAGTATGCTCTTTGCTTTGCGGTCATGGCGGCCCCCACATTCCTATTCGGCATGACGCTGCCGCTTGCGATGAAATCAGCCATTCGCCGGAACGAAATGATCGGCCAGGACGCCGGAGTGATATACGGGGCGAATACGGCTGGAAACATCATTGGGGCTTTGCTGACCGGCCTCGTGTTGATCCCATTCCTGGGGCTCAGGCACTCGCTGGAGATCGCGCTGCTGGCGAATATCGGGATGGGGGTCTTGCTCCTCTGGTTCTCACCGGTCAGCTACCGGCTCCCAGCGGCGGGAGTAGTATCACTCATGGCAATCGTCCTTGTGACGGCTCTGCCGCAATGGTCCCCTGCCCACCTATTCACCGGCAATTTCCGAAACCTGAGCAAGAAGCCACCGACCTGGAGCAAATACGACGCCGCAAGCAGGCGTGCGAAAATCCTCTACTATGGTGAGGATGGGAGCGCCAATGTGGCGGTGATGCAGGCAAGGCGGGGCGAACGCTTGTTGATAATCAACGGTAAGACGGATGCATCCTCGTCCACCGATATGCCCACACAGGTCTTGATCGGCCAACTGCCGATGTTCTTCAAGCCGGATGCGCGCGATGTCCTGCTGATCGGCCTGGGGAGCGGCGTCACGGTGGGCAGCGTGCTGACTCATCCCCAGACGAGGGTGGATTGTCTGGAAATCTCACCGGCAGTAGCGAAGTCTGCGAAGTGTTTTGCGGACGTAAATTGGGAGTCATGGAAGAATGCCAGGATGAACCTGATGATCGAAGACGCTCGGACCTACGTGACGGTCACCAGTAAAAAATACGATGTGGTGATTAGCGAGCCGAGCAATCCATGGCTCGCGGGAGTCGCCGGTCTCTTTTCAAAGGAGCACTTCGAAAGCGTTGACAGGACATTGAAACCGGACGGAATCCTGATACAATGGGTGCAGGGATACGAGATATCGGATGACTTGGTAACAATGGTAATCCGCACAATGAGCGACACATTCCCCTATGTGTGCATTTTCCAAAGCGCAGAGTGTGACTACATACTGATGGCCTCGCATGCTCCTTTGGAGCCCGATTTCCCGGCCATGGAGCGGGCAGTGAAGATCCCGGCGGTTAAGAAGGACCTGGGTCGGGTGGGGATTGACTCGGTGACAGTCCTTCTCGCCACTCAGATGCTATCGGCGGATGCGGCCAGTGAGCTTGCGGGAGACGGCCCGATCAATACCGATGACCTGCCGCTGCTCGAATATCAGGCGCCTAAGTCGCTGTTTACAGGTGAGACTGCAAGCATACTGAATATGATGGACGAGCGCTTCCGCCTGGGAGAAGACCTCTTCAGCGTTCGGTATCTGAAGACGCATCCTCTCGATCGAGAAACCAGCCGCTCGCTTATACGAGTATGGGCCTCCCCCACGGCGAGGAACAATGATCTGGAACTGGCGATGCTCGACTATTACCTCTCGCGCTGGCCCGATGATCGCTGGGCGCTGAACCATTATGGCGAGCTAGTATCAGACGTGGACCTGTCCAGCGCATTGGAGGCGTCCAGGCGGCTCATCCCTCTTAACCAGGGAGCAAAAGCGCTCGCCATCAAGGCCGATATACTGTTTACCGAGCGGTCGCGCGCCCACTCGGCATTCACGCCTCAGGACTTTCGACCGGCCCTGGATCTTTTGGATCGGGCGATCGCACTGGATCCGAAGAACGCCTCCTACACCCAGAAGCGCGAGCAGATCGCGGTGTATGCGAGATAGACCCCGGGGAATGGCGGATGGTTGATGAGTCAAGGATCCAGGGTCCATGGTCATGGGCAAGGGTCCATGGCCGATGGGACAGCAACCTGGGATTCGAAACCCAAAGCTACAAGTTGGCGCAAAGCAGGCTGAAAGCAAGCTCCAGACCAGCTAGTGAATCCCGTGGTCATAAGCAGATAAGGTCGCGATAGGCCGCCGTCTCCATTACATTGTCTCGGTATCCGGCGCGAGCGCAGGCCTTGATCATCGCTTGATCGCTAGTGACGAGGAGAACAGATTCACCAGCGATCACCCCGCTTACAACGGCTGCAATATTGATATCCCAGTGAAAGTTGCCGCGTTGCTTCTTTGGGTGATCTATGTCGAATTCGTTCGTAACAACTCGTTCCCAAAGCTCCCGGAGGATTTCAAGAGGAACGGGGAAGAGCTTGTGAACCTGGAGGGCATAGGTCCAGGCTTGCTGATCACTCAGCTGCTCGCCAAGCGCGCTTGCCATGCCAAGGACCAGCTTTAGCGCAAGGTTCACAAGCATGTTTTCGGAACGGATATCCTTCAGGACATCACGAATAGCGTGATTGGCGACTTCAGTTATTCGCTTACCTCGGCCTTTGGGATCAACCGTGAGCACGTCCGATCTGAACATCTCCTTGAATCGTTCCTCCTCATGTGCCATCATGGTTGAAAGAGTCTCGATGCTGCCTGTGTTGCAGCCACTGGCGGCCAGACTCTCATTACCGGTTTTGAGGTAGACGTAGGCGACAAGTTTGCAGATTTGCCCGAGTCTGAGGATCAGATCTTCAAGGCCGTCTATCTCTTTATGGAAGATCACTCTGCAGATCTCTCCCTCGAACGAAGCGGCCACGTTAAGCCCGGTGCTCTCCTCCAATGTCTGGCAATGTACTGCCAGTAACGTCACCGCCTTAACGCTGGCATCACGGCAGGGATCGGACGGGTTGCACAGGTGAGAGAGAAGCTCCCACATGACCGTGGGAGAAGCGAGAGCCAGTCCCCCCCTCAGCCTCTCCCTCTCCCATAGCCTCAAGGCTAGGCATTCCACGGCACGACGGTCCAGGTCTCGAGT
>DASRZD010000357.1:0-3439 GCA_035686805.1 Armatimonadota bacterium | reverse complement strand
CCGGTTGCCAGGGTCAGATACCAGACGTCAGGAGACTTCACTCGATAGCCGGTGTTCATGAGGCCGACTGCACCATCTTCGATGAGGGAACGGGTTTTGGGGCCGGCGGAGACCAGATCATCGAGGGTGAGATAATTCGCTAATATGACGACAATAGGCTGACCAGCCGAAGCTGACGCAGCGATCACGAGCAGTATGAGGATCACGATGCCTGACCGCTGACGGCTGACGGCTGCCTTCACTTCCCGGCCTGCTGCTCGACCAGCTCCCCGGCCTTCGCCAGAGCCTCGTCGAGCTTTCCGATGTCCCTGCCGCCGGCCTGGGCAAAATCAGGCCGACCTCCGCCTCCACCTCCGGCGACCTTGGCAACTTCGCGAACGAGATTGCCCGCATGGAACCCTCGCTGCACCAGGTCGGGGGTCACCTTGCTGACGAAAATAACCTTGCCATCGGATGGGGCGGCCAAAAGGATTACCGCCGACTTTAGCTTTCCCGCGAGCGTATCCGCCAGCGAGCTCATGGTCTCGACGTCGGCCTCGACCCGACTTGCGACGAGGCGGACGCCGTTGTGCTCCACGGCTTTCGACGCGAGCTCATCAGCCTGGCCGACCGCCGTCTTGCGCTTCAGGTCCTCGATCTGCTTTTCGAGGGCACGGATATTCTCCGCCAGCCGGGAAACCGTCTCGGGAACATCGGCTGGACTGACCTTCAGGGCGTCCGCAGTCTGATTGAGGAGACTCTCGTGTTCCCTGAAATAATCGAAAGCGCCTGCGCCGGTCACGGCCTCGATCCTTCGGAGGCCCGCGCCGATGCTGCCTTCGCTGACAATCTTGAATGAGCCGATCTGGGACGTGCGGCCGACATGCGTCCCGCCGCAAAGCTCCATGCTATAGCCGCCGACCTTCACTACGCGCACCATGCCGCTGTACTTTTCGGTGAACAAGGCCATCGCGCCATCTGCCTTCGCCTGCTCGAGGGTCTTTTCGGTGACGGAGACTTCATCGTCGCGAAGGATCTCTTCATTTACGATCTTCTCGATCTCCTGAATCTCCCCCGGAGTAACTTGCTGGATATGAGTGAAGTCGAATCGGAGTCTCGCAGGCTCGACCAGCGATCCCGACTGGACTACGTGCTCGCCGAGCATCATCCTCAGCGCCTTGTGAAGCAGGTGAGTGGCCGTATGATTGCGCATAGTGCTCATCCGGGGTTCAGAATCAACGGCTGCCGTCACTTCATCGCCGACCGTGAGCACGCCCTTCTTGACCTCGCCCGAGTGAACGATCAGACTCCCGACCCTCGCCACACAGTCAATTGCGGCCTCGGTCTCGTCACGAGTAATCGAGCCCGTATCGGCGACCTGTCCGCCCGATTCGGGGTAGAACGGTGTGACGTTCAGGACGATATCAATCTTTTCGCCCGCCGCAGCCGAGTTTGCAAGCTCGCCCTCCTTGAGCAAGCCAACCACTTTCGCTTTCGAGGTAAATGCTTCATAGCCCACGAACTCGGTCGCCGGCTCGACCTTCTCGATCTCCGCGAGCGCTCCCAGGCTTCCAGCGAAGAGGTCGGTGGAGATGTCGCTGCCCTCGCGAGCCTTACGACGCTGCCCCTCCATCGCCTCCTCGAAGCCCTGGAGGTCCACTGTGAGTCCTCGCTCGCCGGCAATCTCCTGGGTCAATTCGAGAGGGAAGCCGTAGGTATCATAGAGGACGAACGCCTCCATCCCTGGAATCTCGGTCGCGGTCAGCCGGGCGATGGACTCCTCCAGCTTCTGCAGGCCGATGTCCAGCGTGCGGCGGAACTTCTCTTCTTCCGTGCGGATGGTTCGCGAGATGTGATCCTCGCGCTCCCTGACTTCGGGGTACGGCCCTTCCATGATGCCGATGACGACGGGCGTGAGTTGGTCGAGGAATAACTCTTCCAGCCCCAGGGACTTGCCCTTGAGGACAGCTCGGCGGATGATGCGGCGGAGGACATATCCCCTGCCCACGTTCGAGGGCATGACTCCATCAGAGATGGCGAAGACCATCGCCCGAATGTGATCGGCGATCACCCGGAGTGCAATATCGGTGTCCCTGTCCTTCCCATACTGGACGCCCGCAAGAGAAGCGGCCCTGGCGATGATGGGCATGAACAGGTCGGTCTCGAAGTTGGTCGGCGTGCCCTGGAGGACGGCGATCATCCGCTCGAGGCCCATGCCGGTATCTATGTTCTTTTTCGGCAGAGGAGTGAGCGTGCCGCCCTCTTCGCGGTTGAACTGCATGAAGACCAGGTTCCAGATTTCGATGAACCGGCCACAGTCGCAGTCGGGGCCGCACTCGGGAGTCCGGCAGCCCTTGTCCTCGCCGTAGTCGTAGAAGATTTCGGAATCAGGGCCGCATGGGCCGTTCGGGCCTTCGCTGGGAGCATTCGACGGCCAGTAATTCGACTTCTCCCCCAGCCGAACGATGCGCTCGATGGGGATGCCGATCTTCTTATGCCAGATCTCGGCGGCCTCCTCGTCTTTCTCGTATACCGTGATCCAGAGGCGATCCGGTGGGAGCTTGAGCCTGTCGGTCAGAAACTCCCACGCCCAGGTGATGGCCTCATCCTTGAAATAGTCACCGAACGAGAAGTTGCCCAGCATTTCGAAAAACGTATGATGAATGGCAGTCGTGCCGACGATCTCGAGGTCGCCGGTCCGAAGGCACTTCTGGGAGGTCGCCATCCGAGTCCCCGGAGGCACGCGCTCGCCGATGAAGAACGGCTTGAACTGTACCATGCCGGCGCTGGTGAAGAGCAGCGTAGGATCGTCGGGCACCAGGGAATCGCTCGGGGCGATCAGATGCCCTTTCTCCTCGAAGAACTTGAGGTACAGTTGTCTAAGCTCACTACTCTGCATATCTCGCGCTCTCCATGAACTTACTCGTATCCGCAAGGCTCTTGACGCCGGTTGTGGCCCCGAGGGCCGTGACGCACGAAGCCCCCACCGCATTCGCGAACCGGCCGGTGTTTTCAAGGTCCCAGCCCTTGATGATGCCGGTCAGAAATCCTGCCGCGAAGCAGTCGCCCGCGCCGAGCGCATCTATCGCCTCGACATCAAACCTGGGAATCCGAAACTCCGCATCCGCCGATTTGATATAGCAGCCGTCTACGCCCATCTTGAGCGCGACGACCTTGACGCCGTTGTCCATAAGCACCTTGGCAACGTCAGCGGGATCATGCTTGCCGGTGACCATCCTGGCTTCCTCGATGCTCGGGACGGCATAGTCAATGTAAGGCAGGGATGGCTTCAGCACGCTCATCCAGCGACCCTTCGAGTCCCAGGCCGTGTCGAGAGTCGTGATAATCCCCATCTCCAGTGCCTTCTTCAGGACTCGGGCGGTGGGCTCTCCGTCAATCGCCGGCATGAGAAACGATCCCGCCACAGGGAGGATCTTGGTGTCCACGAGCTGTTTGAAAT
>DASRZD010000356.1:0-2534 GCA_035686805.1 Armatimonadota bacterium | reverse complement strand
GAATCCAGCCTCAGGTTCAGTGACCTCCCGCCGTTCGGGATCGTCAGATACGGAAGCGAGATGAACGAGATGCTCGCCTGCTCGGGAGTTGGGACGCTGCGGATCGTGCCGCCGGATTCGGCGATTCCGACTGCCGGCGGTGACAAGAGGGTCTTCAGCAAGTCCTGCTGATGCGGGTTCATTTCGCCGTAGGATATGGAGTTCCCAGCGGATGCCCGGTAAAGCTGAACCGAGTCCAGGGATGAGATCATTTCGGCCATGATCTGCTCGGGGGTCAGGATCTCATTCACCTCAGGGACGGATGGCTCGCCTTCCTTGGTGGGATGGGCGAAGACGATGAGCTCGTCAATGACGCTCCAGCTCGTCCCCGATGCCGCCGCCAGCCCGTCGAGCGCCTTGTTTAGCGGCTCATCCTTCAGGTACATGGAGATGCCGTTCGCAGGCTCGCTGGGGGCAATGACTCCCATCCCGCCCAGCTTGCCGATCGCCATCGCCGCTCCGGGCATGGCTGCATCCGACAAGTGGATGGTGATGTGCTTATCGAGGTCGGGGGGTGCTGCCGAAAGACTGGTCGTGAAGAGCAATACAAGCGAGAGGATTACTCCCGTTCGAGCGCGAAAGACCATAGCGTTCACTCCACGTAATAAGTAACGAGTAATGCGTAACCGGAATAGTCCCTTACGGATTGCCCCTTACGCATTAGATATGGGGTTGGCTCTCACTGCATTCTACCACATGCGCTTGCCTTTGGCAACAATTGACCAGGCGGCAGTTAGGGAATATAATGGACAGGGAGAAAAACAATGACGATAAGCACTTCTTTCAGAACCAAGCGCTCGGAAATACTGCGAATTGCAGCCGAACATGGAGTTCGCAATCTTAGAGTCTTCGGCTCAGTTGCTAGGGGCAAAGAATGTCCTGAGAGCGACTTAGATATACTTGTAGATTTGGAGCCCGGGAGAACACTACTCGATCTGGTGGCCGTTAAGCAGGACCTCGAAGATCTACTGGGGTGCGAGGTGGACGTCGTCACTGAGGCAGCAGTTAGCCCCTACATCAGGGAGAACGTACTGAGGGAAGCTGTCAGCCTATGAGCGGTGATCTCCTTTATCTAAGACACATCTTGGATGCGATCGAGAAGATCGAGTCCTATACCGCTCAGGGGCGGCAGACATTCATGACCCACTCCTATTGGCAAGATGCTGTCATCAGGCAGCTTGAGATTATCGGTGAGGCCACTAAGAACCTGTCTACTGAGCTTCGAGATCGGTATCAGGAGATTCCCTGGCGGCGTATCAGTGGGCTGCGGGACGTCTTGATTCATGAGTATATGGGTGTGGACCTGGCGGCCGTGTGGGAGATCACTCAGGTAAACATCCCACCTCTAAGGAACCAGATTCAGCTCATACTAGAGGAACTGGACCGAATCTAGGCCGATTGGCAGCCCGCTCTTAGACTATGCGAATCCTAGCCCTGGATACCACGACTGATACATGCAGCATCGCATTGGCGGAGGACGGGCGGCTTCTCGGCGAGTACAACTTCGCCCATTCGATGGATCTCTCCCGCCGCCTGATGCCGAATATCGTCTCGCTGCTGAAGGACTCGGGGCTTGAGGCCAAGGACGTCCAGGGCATCGGCGTTTCGCTTGGGCCAGGCTCATTCACCGGGCTGAGGATCGGAATCACGACCGCCAAGACCCTCGCTCAGGTGCTGAAAGTGCCCATCGCCGGGGTCGTCACCCTCGACCTTCTAGCCCACCAGTTCGACTATCTCTCCGAGACCATGATCTGCCCCCTCATCAAGGTGCGCAAGGGCGAGGTCTACTACGCCTTGTACCGGGCAAATAGGGGTACCCTCGAGCGGCTCTCAGACTATCAGTCAGGACCAATCCAGGACATAGCTCACTCATCACTCATCACTCATCAGCCCTCACTGGTTATCTGCGGCGATGCTGCCAAGGACAATCTCTCGCCTCTTCAGGAGACTCTTGGTGATAGAGTCATCCTGGCCCCAGATTGGCTTTCCTACCCCAAGGCCTCCATCCTCGCCAGAATCGCCCGTGACATGATCCTTCGCGAGGAGACCGCCGACCCGATCTCCCTCGTGCCCCTCTACATTCGCAAGTCAGCGCCGGAAGTTCGGTTGGAATGTAAGAAGTAGAGCGGTTTCTGATTTGGACGTTGAATGTTGAATGCTCCCTCCCTCTCCGTGTCCTCCGTGTCTTGTATCTCCGTGGTGAAACGGTTGACATTCCGCCTCGGCTTAGTGTATCATTCCTCCATCAAATACCCCAGCGACCGCTTACGGTCTAGCAAAGGATGAGGTGAGTATGCCTAAAGTCCTCGTTAGCGATCCCGTTGCAAAAGAAGGAGTCGAGATTCTCCAGAAGGAGTTTGAGGTTGATCTCAAACCCGGAATGGAGAAATCGGAACTCATAAGCATCATAGGCGACTATGATGCCCTCGTCGTCCGAAGTGAGACGAAGGTCACCGCCGACGTTCTCGAGGCGGCGAAGAACCTGAAGATCATCG
>DASRZD010000355.1:0-8314 GCA_035686805.1 Armatimonadota bacterium | reverse complement strand
ACTTGATCTCCGTCATGGTGACCCAGTAGCAGTTCAACGGAACGAGTATCAGTCCGAGGATCAGGGCCCGTGCCCGGATGCCGGTGCGCAGAGTCGCCTTGTCCAATCCCTTCCCCTGCAGGCGTAGAGCGATCGTCCGGGTTCCAATATATCAGGGGCCTTAGGGGGCGTCAAGCGGGGAGGCGGAGATGCTAGGAAGCAAGCAGCAGGCAGCCCTCATCCGCAGGCTAATAATCTGGCAGCGGAACGTTTACCGATCTAGCGGCCAATTTTGCTGAAGCAGATCATTCCCATGCCTCGTGCGTGCCCGGCTGGTTGCCTGCAGACTCCTCCAAGTGTTCCAGCAGATGGCGGATCTCCTCCATTTGCTCGATAAGCTCGATCCCTCCCTGAAACGGCACCAAGCCACCAAGGTTGGCCTCCACATTGTTAGCCATATCTATAAACGTTTGCCTCAGGGTGCCGGGGAGGCCCTCTCTTCGGCTAGTCATCCCTTCAAGCATAAGCTTGAGCCGTGGAAGTGAGTCCCGTAGCTGAGGACAGACAACCGTAAACCAGGCTAAAGGGTCATTGTCTTGGCGGTCTATAGCCGCTTGATAAACTGAGACGCTGATCTGGTAGGCTTGGGAGAGTTCCCCGCAAAGCAAGGTTGTGTTGCGAATGGTAGATGACAACTGCTGCTGAAGTCTCCCCTGACTCTCCCTCGCTTGTCGCACCTTGTTAAGCAGGAAGACCCCGGCGCTCACAAACGCCAGGCTGAAGATGGTATAGAGGAACGAAACCGTGTCAGTCCTTTCCACCTTCTGAAGTACTGACTCCACGTCCTGTATGCAGGACGAAAGCGTCCCATTTGTCGATGGGTCAACTGTCGCCTTTCCTTGGGTACCCTTGCTCCCGTCGGTGCCGACTCTCTGCGCCACACCCACCGGGGAGGAGCACTGCATCGCAATGCGAAGCCTTTGCATTCCCTCTGTTACCTCGCGACACGACGCAAAGTAATTACCGGACGCAACCACAAGCATGAGGAAGATGGACACAAACAGAACCAGGAACATTGCGCGCGAGATCCATGTATCAAAGCGGTCCATGTGCAGCCTATCCCTCCTTCGGCGCATACGATTTCGACCTCGCTACCTGCTTCGCGATCTCATCAAGGCACCGGTGCAACTTCCTGATGCCTCCGCGCGCCGGCTGTTTGTGCACCTGGAGAATGCCTTTGAGTTCTACTCCCAGTTCACTGTTGCGCAGGTCATCCACATAAATCGAGTAGATAATAGTGCGGAGACTGAGATACTCGAACTCCTCTCTAACAAATACGTGTCTGGACAGCCATAACCAGCCGGCGAACTTGCCAAGTTCGGATATTTTCTTTTCCTCGGGCTTCAGCCCATCCGCGGGCATGTTGATGTCTGCAATGATGCAGTCGATCTTCAGATATTCCTCTCCGAGACTTTCCTCCAGGATGCTTTCTCCATCCTTGATGCTCCTGGCGAGCACTGGCTCATGCCCGGCCTTCTCGCTGATATACTTGATCAGGTAGTTAGATGCTGTTCCCTGATCTTCAAGTACTAATACCTTCATCTTTTTTCCTCCTGGTCGGGTATCATGGCGGTGAATGTTACCTCGTAAGTCGGCTCAAGAATATGCGTGATCGCTAATCTGCGCGCCTCTCCAGAGGGCGGGTACATCTGGCGCCCCTTTCCTTGCAGTGCGACAATCGAGTTGAGAATACGCTCATTCCTAAGCTTATCAAGTGCTTCCTTCGCTTCATTGAGCGGGACCGGTTCGTTGAGTGCATCCTCCACGTAAGCCGCCAGAAGAGGCACGTTGAACCGAGATATCGGGTCCTCGTTATGCGATATATCTCCGCCATGGGCCTGCGCAATTCGCTTCGCAAGAAACAGGCCCACTCCCTCCCCGGACCCTTTCTCGCTACTCCCCCTACTGAAAAGGGCAAATGGATCGAAGTCAGGATCGTTATCTTCAGATACCTTGACGCCGTAGTCCGTTACTGTCAGGAACTGCAATCTCCGACCGTTCTCCGTCACCGAGTAGTAATCCATAGAGACCTTCGTGCCCGGATGGCAGTATTTTATCGCATTGCTAGTCAGGTTATATAGGAGTTGCTCGATCAGGTCCTGGTCGGCGAACATTGGCGGCCGACGATGATCCTCCCGCCTTGCCGGGGGAACATGCCATTGCAAACCTCTGTCGCGGATAGATATACGATGGAGATCCTTCCACTTGTGTAGTAGCTTACTGACGACATAGAAGTGCCTCCTCACCGGGCGGGGATCTCGCCAGCCGAATTCTGCGAATTTCTTCGCCTTCGTGAACAGATGATCGTGCAGTTCGAAGAACGAGCGCAAGTCATAGTATACATCGGCCAGCTTCTTTTCATCTAGGTTCTGCTGATCATGCGGATCGGAAAGATAGGTCTCGAGCAACTGGTCGATTCCCGCGGTCAGCGTGCCTGTCTCGTGGCCCAGCATCGTTAGGGAAGTCCTCGTCCTGTGTTCCGCCATCACTGCAAGTGTTGAGGAGACAACCGATACCACGGCTTCGCCAAAAGTGCGAATGGCTTCCGTGAACTCTCGGGAGCCGTGGCTCATGCTTTCAGGGAATACGAAAAGGAAGGCAAGTGATCCGCTTCCGCGAAATGGAAGTTGATGCCTGACAAAAATCGAGCGACCTTGCGGGATCAAGTCGGCGGGCACACCGTACAATCCTGTGGGCACATTCTCGACGGCGGTTTCGTGGTCGCTCGCTGTGCTGAAGCGAACGCCGACTCCATCCATATCGAACGGCACTTGCCCACCATGAGCAGCGACAGGCAAATCGTCTGCAGAGAACCTGTTCTCCTCCTTCGCTCCAAAAAGCAGTGCGTACTCGAGCGCAAATTCCGTAACCAACTCATCGAGCCGGTTACTCACAGTTGTCCACAAACCTTCGATGGGTTTATCCGTGGCTTTGAACTCCCTGGGCAGGGCTTTGTGCAACTTATCAATGGCAGCGCTCACGCACTTCCTCGCGTGATGCTCCCGATCAATGCTTACCTGCTTCTTAAGGGTATCTTCAAGCTTTCTCACCTCATCTAGGGAGCTCCGAATAATGTCTTTGTATCCATCCGGCGTCGTAACCGCAGGTGAGCCGTCTGGAAGCGTGCCTCTTTCGATCATGTCCAGGTTAGACTGGAGCACCTCTAACCGGCGATCTGCGTCAGCCCTATCGTCGAGGCCGAGAGGCCATTGCCCTTCATTTAGCAGGTTGCGTTCCTGAAGCGCTGCAATCTCTGAAAGGCGCTCTTGAGGAACGATCTGGCCGACAAAAAGAACCGCGACTACCGTACCTTCGCAGAACACCGGGAATATGAGCTCCCTGTAACCTAGGATCGGACAGTCGTACCACAGGAAACCTTGATGATCGTCAAAATCAATGTCGTACCGAGCTTCGTCGGGCGACGCGGAGCGATGAACCTTCGCTCTAATCCTATCCCTTATCGCCCGGCCAAACTCCTCGTATGTTTCCGCTTGGGGAATGCCATAGAATAGGCAGGCGTGGTCATTGTCCGACCTCCTGCACGGCTCTTCAGAAGTGTATTCACGAAAGAGGCGACAGGCCTCAACGAACCGATGTCCGGGTATGATTGAATCCGTACGGACGGGCACACCTTCGGGCGAGAACTCGATCATGGTCGTGGCGTTCCTGACCCTCGCGCAAATGCCGGTCTCAAGACCCTGAAGATGCTCGTTGGGTAGAATTCCCTGGCCGGTTAGCAGAGCAATGTCGGGGCGATCAGGATACTTGCGTGCATCATTCGTTATGTGAACTGGTGAGAACGGCCACTTTCCGCAAACTCCACTCACGCGCGTACACCTCCTCGCACGCAATACGGACCTCGACACATACCCTAACCCGGTTCCGGCGCGCCTGTCCGTAAGTGGCTGGCTACGTTGTCGCGAAGCATGGAATGTATTATATTATAAGGAGATCATCTATGTCAAGCGCTTCTTTGGTGAACTCAAGGCCCTCGTCATGTGTGGACGCCGAAAACTGGTGGAAATGCTGAGTACCCCCTTTGGCTGGGTCAGTCTCAGAGTGTGCCGGCATCCACGTTCAGCAGTTTCAGGCCGGCGCGACGTCTCATCCCACAGTCCGAATCTCGATCAACCGGTAGCTCATGCCGGCGAAGTCTATGGGAAGCTTGTCGCCGGCGAGGGTGAGCGGCTTGCCGGTGAGGGCATCGGTGGCAGTGACTTCGCCAGAGAGGCCGAGCCTCTTCCGATCCAAGCGCAGGACCGTCACCAGGGGCTCGCGCTTCAGATGGCTGGCGAAGATGAGCGCCTTTCCGTTTCTCACCCAGGAACTCGCTTTCACCGAAGCATCACCCGCCGTGACGCCGGAGTCCTTCCAATAGGGCTGCCACTTCGCCGATGAGTACCCGAACTCATCGAGCGCCTTCCAGAGCGGCTTCACGAGGGCAAGCTGCTCGGGATTGCCGGGGCGAACCTCCACTCCATGCAGCCAGGCCATCGCAATTGCCTCTTCGGTCGTGAACGGGCGATTGATGTAGCACAGGAATTCGGCGTCGAGGCCGTGGGCATAGCCCATGAACTCGGCTCGGAATGAGTCGAGCGGAATCTCGACCTTGTCGGCCTTCACATAGCCCTCATACTGTTCGCCGTCCCAATAGCTGTCGCAGAATGAGAGGGTCGGCATCGTGAGGCTGGCGGACATGTGGACGTCCAAGATGGCATCCGGGCGATGGCTGTGGACGCTGTCGGCGATTCGGCACATCATCCGTCGCACGTCAAGCATCGGATAGGTCGGATGGAGACTGCCCGCCTGGTTCCGATATCCGCATCCATGCGACTCGTTCTGACAGCGGAATGCCTCCGAGGTCCCATCAAAGTAGAGACCGTCGAGCTTGTAGTCGGTGAAGAGCTTATCAATCCCCGCCACCAGCCAATCCTGCCAGCCGCCGCGTGCGCAGGTGGCGTCGAATGTCCGCAGTTCGGGCTTGTAGCTGGGAATCCATGGGATCAGCGGGATGATGGACCATTCGTCGTGCCGGCCCTGAACCTGCATCTCGGGGGCATTCCGAGCGACTCCGTAGCCGATATATACCAGGAACTTCATCCCTCGCTTGTGGCACGCCTCGATGAGGTCCCGGAAGGCCTGATTTTCTTTGGGCACGATCTGGCCGTAGTACTCCGGCCACATATCATGGAAGACGACCGTCTTCACTCCGGCATCTTTCAGCGAATCGAGGAAGCACTTGCCATCCACAAGATCGTCCGACTGATAGTTCACGCCGTGATAAATGCGGGCCTTCGCCCGCCATGCGAATGAGACCGGCTTCACGGGCGTCGCCTGGAGGCCGAACCGCAGATGGATCGGCGAACTCACGGTCTCCTCGTGATCGAGGAACGTCGTGGAGAAAAGAACGGTCTTGCCCTTTGTCTCGACCAGGAGGGCGCGCGTGGGCTCGCTCAGCATCCAGCCCTGATCCGATTCACAGCACCATGCGAGGCCGCGGTCCTCGTCGCCGAGCCAGACATAGGGCATAAACCGCTGACTCCATTTCCCGCCGATCTCCTTCAGCCCACGGGAGATCTGACCTCCCCATTGGAAGTTCGCCGAATGGATGTACCTCGCGGTCTGCTCGACTCGAGGGATCTCCAGACGAAGGGATTTCAGCTCGGTGGGCTGCAAGGAGGTTACGTTGATGTCGTACCACATGAAACCGTCACAGTCGGCGGCCATGAGGGCGTCCACCTTGAAGGCGGCAGATTCCCCGTGCCATTCCCAGGAGGCCGAATCGCCATTATTGGCGAGGAGATTTCCTGCGCCGGTAAGGCCGTCCAGGCCCGAGAGCTTGATCGGCGAGGAGAGCATCGGCTTCCCGGCGGACGTGATCTGCGCCGGCAGGAGCATCGGCCCGAGTTTGGTCACTCGGCCCAGGCATCGGAATTCGGTCGCCGATGCCTTTATGGGAGTATAGGGTGCAGGGACGGATGCCATGGCATAAGATCCAATCAGCAAAGCGAAAATGAGTAGCGTTTTCATGATTAAGTGTTCGCCAACGGTACTGAACGCTCCTTCGTGTAGGAAGGACTGCGAAGGCATGGGGAGTAAATGGAGAGTATGGGGGTGTGGGAGTATGGGAGTTTGGGAGTGGAAGGCGGCTGCGGTATTCACGCTGATATGTGCCGTTTGCATGCCGGCCGGCGCTAAGGATACCGGAGTGTTTTTTCCGCCTGAGTTGCTTGCCCGAGCGAGGGCGAACATCGCCAAATATCCCTGGGCGGCCGGGCAGAAAAAGAACATCATCGAGGCTGCCAGGCCCTGGATGAAGCTCTCGGACGACGAGCTTTGGGGGCTGATGTTCGGGCCAACCATCCATCGCTCGTGGATGGTGCTATCGGACGGCTATTGCCCCGCGTGTAAGAAGCCCGTGCCGATGTATACGTGGGAGGTTGACGCCCTCGCGCACCCGTGGAAGGTTCGGTGCCCCCACTGCAAACAGTATTTCCCGAAGAACGATTTCAAGGCATTCTATAAGTCGGGCCTCGACGAGCACGGCATCTTCGACCCCAAGAAGGCCGACCGCTCGCTGCTCTTCAATGCCGAGCATCCGGATGTAAAGGATCCGTTGCACGCGTTCGGCGTTGATGATGGCGAGGGGTACGTCGAGGGCGACGCCGAGAGATCGAGCGTCCCGATCCGTCGGGACAAGCGCTGGAGGTTCATCAGCGCGTACCTCATCTACGGCCAGTGGAAGCAGGCGGTGCTGAACGGCATCAGAAACCTGGCGGCGGCATACGTCGTCACCGGCGATCCGAAGTACGCCCATAAGGCCGGGATCCTCCTCGACCGGGTGGCTGATCTCTACCCGACTTTCGACTTCTCGACCCAGGCCTATTGCTACGAGGTCATGCTGCCGTCCAACCATGGCTATGTCTCCGTGTGGCACGACGCCTGCGAGGAGACCCGCGAGCTGGCGATGGCCTACGATATGGTCCGCGACGCCATACCCGGCGACAAGAAGCTCCTAGAGTTCCTATCCGGGAAGGCGGGCGGCAGCAAGGATATAGAGCGGAATATCGAAGACCGCATCCTTCGCGATGCGCTTAACAATATCCCCAAGATTTCGTCTAACTACCCTCGCACCGAGATCGCCAAGATCGTCATGATGTCGGTGCTTGATCGGCCAAGGGATGAGATTGATGCAGTGTGGGATGCCATGCTCACTCGCGCAACCGCCGTTGACGGCGTGACCGGCGAGAAGGGATTGGCAGGCTACACGGCGTTCACGATCCAGAGCGTCGCCAGCCTGATCGAGCAGTTTTCCAGACTCGATCCCGAGTTTCTGAGGGACCTCCTGAAGCGCCATCCCCGAATACACGACATGTACCGCTTCCACGTGGACACCTGGTGCATGCAGGAGTACTATCCGCAGGTCGGCGATGCGGGAGGCTTCGTCCGCAAGTGTGCCGGCTACGTCGGCGTGATATTTACCAAGGATCCTGGCGGCAGCATGTGGACCTTCGCCGTCACTCCTTCGATGTTCAGCTTCATCTGGCGGCTCTATGAGGTCACCGGCGACACTGCGTTCGTGCAGGTGTTGTATGGCGCGAATGGAGATTCGGTCGAGGACCTGCCCTTTGACCTCTTCTGCGATGATCCGGCGGCGTTCCAGAAGGCGGTAAAAGGCGTAATCGCCAGAGTGGGGCCGACCATCGAGGTGCCCAGCGTCAATAAGCAAGATTGGCATATCGCCATCCTGCGCTCGGGAAAGGGCTCGAATGCCCGGGCGGCGTGGCTCGAGTATGATGCCTGGGGAGGCCACGGCCATGCCAATTGCATGCATCTCGGCCTTTTCGCCAAGGGCCTCGACCTCCTCCCGGATTTCGGCTATAAGCCGGTCCAGTTCGGCGGGTGGAGTTCGCCGCAGGCCAACTGGTATGGCATGACCGCGGCTCACAACACCGTCGTCGTGGATGGGCGCGAACAAGGGAACGGCGCGGGGAAGACGATTCTCTGGGCGGATGGTGAGGAGTTCCACGCCATTCGGGCGTCCGGTCCGACCGCCTCGGGCGTAAAGGAGTTCGAGCGGACGGTGGCGATGGTGGACACGTCCGAAAAGGACTCCTACATACTGGACGTGTTCCGAGTCGTGGGAGGCAAGGATCACGCGAAGTTCACCGGCAGCCACTTCGGCACGATCACGACTCAGGGGCTGACCCTCAAGCCTGCGCCGGATTATGGCTATGGGACTCAGATGCGCAACTTCCAGGTGGACGCCAAGCCG
>DASRZD010000354.1:0-5912 GCA_035686805.1 Armatimonadota bacterium | reverse complement strand
TCCTCAACGACCGGATAGACCCAGATCGGCGTCGGCCGATAGGGTCCCGATGAACTCTCGACATATCCAGTCCTATCCTTATCCTGCCTGAATGTAGTCCACTTGTCCACCGCAAATGCGGCAGAGGACGAAAGCGCCATAGTCAGCGCCAGCGCCACAGCAAAACGTTTCATGTTCAATTTGGAATTCATGCGAACACCTTCTTAGAATATCTGCCTCTCGGCGCTCATCGGCTGCCTCACATTGTTCAGACTCGAGTTATCCACAAACAACATTCCCGTCCTGGTCGGATCCACCGCCTGAGGCGCCGGCTCGATCTCGAATACCTCGCCGTAGTAGGCCTGGCCGCCCACCTGGAACGTCGCTCTGCTCGTAACCAGGATGTGGCCGTTCGGCAGATACTGTGCATAAACCGGGATCAGCGGCCTTCCGGTTAGCGGCCCCCCGGTTTGCGTCATGTGGTCGTCAATCGAGTACGTGCGATTCGTCATCTCAATGCCGGTAGCCGCCGCATTGAGCACAAAGCTTACGAGGTGTATGCCGACTGCATCTATCACCACATCGTGGAACTCGGTGTTGCTGACATATTGCCGGTTGAAGAATGTGGGATTGAACAAATGCACCGGCGGCAGACAACTCCCAGTGGAGGTATTGCTTTCGTTACTGACCGGCAGGCCCGAGCAGGTGAGCAAAGAGTCCGGCACAGGCTGGCAATACGCCGCATCCTGGAAGCCGTCAATGGGCAGTTCGGTGATGAACTTCATCTTGTCTGTCAACACGCCTGATTCCATTATCCTGTCTATTCTGAACAGCCCGCCGCCCGTAATATCCGGCATAGGGTCGCTGGTATCGTACTTGGAGATGGCGCAGACAAAGGACATGAGAGTCGGCGATTGGCAGGGATTGGCGGCATTCGGATCGAGCATGCGAATCGGCCTGGCGGTCGTGAACCGATATTGCTTCCCCTTCTGCAGAGTGGTGCTGGACCAGGCGAGCACGTCACGGTAGACATAGTTCGACTCGTCATACCTGGAATCAATCTGCAGCACGCGGTAGTTGCCGCTGTCGGCGATGAGGTAATGATATATGGGATGGGTAGAGTCGGCCGGATCGGTATCCATCCACAGGGTCACATCCGTGGGCTTGTTCAATGTCATAGGAAGTCCGGGCGAAAGCACACCCCATGGGTCCTCAAAACCACCTACCTGCCGAAGCAGGTTGCCCGACCGATCAACGTGCACTATGCGGTTGTTGCCCGTGTCAGCCACAAGGATTCCGCCGATGGACGCCTGTCTGGCAACAGAAGGCTTGTTGAACGGCACCCCGACCGCCCCATACACGGGCTTGCCGGGGACAGTGGGATCGTTGGAGCTCGCTACCGTGCGGCTATATGAAATTGTTGAGTCGCATACCCAGGTCTTGCTTCTGGCGGCATTGATCTCTACGATCTGATCCGGCTCGGTTACGAGAGTAATAGGGCTGTAAAGGATTTCGAGCCCCCTCCCCGTCGCCACGGCCAGCATGCCGTGTGAACCGCAAACAGTACTTAGAACCCAGTTCCTGCGGTCACTCGGATCGGCCGAGGCGCCTCCCATCGGGTATTCGATCCAGGCATTGTCATCAGGCGTCCAAAAGGCCTCCTCCGGCCCGTTCTCGGGAATGCTGCCATGGGATAGATCAACCATTCCCACGCCTCCATCCTTGAGGCCTATATACAGGATATCGCCCATTATCATTGGCGATGATGCAATGAGCATCGGAACTCTCATATACCATACAAGATTGTTCCAGTTCGGGTTCTCTGAGAGGAATTGCAGGTCGAACGGGTTGATATGGTATTCCTCCTGATTCACGGCATCGTTCGGATTCTCAGGTGCGGGCATGTAGAGCACCGTTGCGCTCCCAGAGATCGTCAACTGGCCTCCACCGACTTTCTTGAAGTTGACGAACCGCAGCTCGCCTCTGTCGTAGTTGACGGTGAAAACGGCGTTGGCAGGGACCTTATTCGGGTCAGTCGTCACCACGCCGGTATATTGGTAATAGCCCTTGCCGTTCGGTTCCGGATTTATCTTGTCCTCCTGCCGGACGACGGGGCTGGTGCCCCGGTTTATGGGCTTTGGCAGCCTGATCACGATTTCCGGGTCTGCTTTGAAAGCCAGGATATAGCCCTGGTTTCCGGCATTTGCCGCGAAGTACACCAGGTCGTTCGCGACGGCCGGGGAGCCGACCGGGATTGCTCCCGAGAAAGCCGCCACCTCTCCCAGATGCCAGCGCCACTTATAGGACAGCGGCGGCTCATTCGTCTGGGGGATTCCGGATTCCTTGACCGCATAGAGCGATCCATCGTCGGTTCCGAAGTAGATGATATCCTTCTTGCTGGCAGCAGGCGAACCGGTTACGCCATTCCTGGGAGTGCTGTTCGTCCAATGCTGGATTTCAATCCACCGGTTATAGGCAACCCCCATTGGGTTCAAGTAGTCCAATTCATAGTCGGCGATCACGGTGGCATTCTGGTCCTTGATGGCCTGAATGGCAGTTGCATCGGCAATCGTGAACATTGCCGGCGGCGTTATCGTGACGCCGGTCGCATCGTGCGGAGTAATCTCGACGGGAGTTGCAGAACCAATCTGGTAGTATACGTGCCAAACGCCTGTCTTAAGTATCGGAGTTCTCGATTGGCGTGTCCGGTACATAAGCGCCGTCGGCGTATCTGATAGCTTCCTAAGCACCTCATTGAAGACCTTGATAGGATAAGCCTTCACCATGCCGTCATTCGATGCGCCCGGCGAATCAGGAGAGTCGCCGCACTTCCGCCGGCCCACATAGACAACTTGCTCGGTAGCACCGCTCGTGGGGTCGTGGAGATAGCCGACGGTCGGGGCATACCCCATCCCCTCTTCATTAGTCATTTGGAGAGGTTCCTGATGTGCCCACTCCTGCGGGGGGGTGGGGAAGAATATGTGAGCGTGCAGGACTCCATAGGCATCGGCCGCATACAGGGTTCCGTCAACGTATGCAGGGGCGGGAACCTCAGGCCGAGTCCCGGTCCTGAGCTTTACAGCATCCGGTTTGAAATATGGGGAATCCGGATCCTCGATTCCGGTCCGCCCGTCGAAGCCCCTGACTTCACCCGCCTTTGTCTGCACAAAGACCATCGGGACAACAAATCCGCTCCCCTGAGGCACATAGGCGACGGTCGGTGACGAGCATGGACTACCTATGCCGTGGTTCCACAGCTCATCGTATTCGGCCCCTGTGCCGTAGTCCGGAATCCCATCGTCCGGATTTCCATCCCGGTCCCGGTCACGAGTCGGCGACAGGTCGAAGGCATGCAGGACATTCATATTGTCAACATAGAAGACCGTATCATCCAGGATCGCGGCGGAGCGGTCGGTCTTGTCGGCTGCAACGGCGGGGGTGCTGTAGGTCCACAGTGGCCTGAGTGGTGCGCCGATCTGGGCAAAGGAGTAGCCGGGACGTCTCGGGCTCTTGTGGGTAGTCGCATGCTCCGAACCCCAGCTTACGATGTTGTAGGCCATTCTGAGGTCTTCCGACTCCGACGCGGGAAGCAGTCCCCTATAGGTGCCGTCATTCACCCCTGCGGCGCCAAGCGGCTCGCTGATGGCTTGACCGATGTTTTCCGCAGTGACGACTATGTAGCCGCTGCCATATTGGGCCGCGGCCACAACGTAATTGCCGTTCCTGACCACGATGGGGAAGAAGTACCAAAGCGCCTCGGAAGTCGTGAAGGCGTTCAGTGTGATGGACGTCCTGGCATTGTCCGAGTAGTAGAGTCCCTGAGAATCGAAGTGGCCCCTCCCCAGCGTCTGGATGTCTTTCCAAAGAAGCAGGAACGGCCTGTTGATCAGCGAATGCAATTGTGCCGTGTCCGCTGCCAACGCAGGGGGCTGAGGATTCCCTATCGAAGTGGCTGCGAAGTTCAGCCCTGGGAGAAAGAACTGGTCGTTGAGTTTCGTCTGTCCGCCGCGGCTTTCGATCCAGAGAACGCCGCCGCCGTCCACGAACTTCCGCAGTTTCTCCTTCTGCCAGCGGTCGAAGAACAGCTTGCCGTAGCGGGTGAGGAGCAGTACGTCAAATTGTGCCAGGTCTTCAATATCGGTGGAGAGAGGGACTTCCCAGTAGCAGCCCATGTTCTTGGTAATGGGCTGGCCGATGCTGTACACATAAGGCCGGCTCCACCCGCTGCCCGGCGGGGCGACCTCGGTGGTCTTCCATCTGTAGTAGATATCCTCCGTCACGTGGGAGGATGCGATCGGATTGTAGAACTGCCATCCGGCGGGCTTGAGATCCTGACGAGAGTCCATGACATAGAAGACATAGGGATCGGGCCGGCTTGCGGGTTCTCCGCCGCCTGATCCTATAATGACCCCTGCCCTGATCTTCTTGGGCTGACTGGAATATGTGAAGCTTGCCGCCTGAACTACATTGGCCGCGACAAAGCAAAGCAGAGCCGCTATCAGTCCTGTCCGTCCTATTGCTTTCACAAAACTCACCGTCCCACTTAGTCTAACGATCTTAAGCTCGGTCTTGTTCCCTCACGCTAGGTCGGCCGTCCGAAGTACAGCGTCTCCGGGCTTACCGGAAGCTTGGGAAGTATGGGGAGCATCCGATTGTACTCATCCCATCTCACCGGCAGATCCTGGTTCTGATCATTGGGGGCTGCCGGATTCCGCCTCTTGGGATATGACAGCTCGCTGTCATACACAATGGTCAAGCCTCGCCGCCTGGGGTCTGCCGCATCATTGGGATCCAACGGTTCACGATAGGCGTCGGTTTGATATTTGGAGCAACCGTGAACCAGCGGAATCCATCCCCACTTGTCCATCCATGCGCTGACCTCGGCGATGGACGCAGTCACGTTTTCACTTATCGCCCCCTGGATAGTGACCCGGCAATCCAGCGGCTGAGCGTAGAACGGCCACCTGTCATCTATGCACATCCTCTTCATGTCCTTGTCACGATAGTCGGGGATTCCGTTGCCGCCGCCCGGATTCAGGTCCGGTCCATCCGCGATGTCATTTGTATCGGGGTTGAACCATTCGCCGGGGATGATGAAGAAAGAGCCGTTCTGCGCGTACATCAGCGCCTCGATGCGGATGTCGCAAGGCTGGACCGCGAGCCTCGACAGGAGGTAGTCGCCCCTCGTAAAGTTCTGATCCAGATGGAAGCCGATCGAGTTATAAGCGCCCGGATCGGTGTAGAGCGTAAATCCGGCATTCAGCGGCCTACTGGTATCAAACAGTGTGAACGTCTGGTGCTCCCACATCGGCCATTTCTGCTCCGCTATCGCCTGCGCCCATTTGGGCTGACCCGGTGGATCGGGTACCAGCGCATTGGCTGCGGTTATGTCGGCCAGCGGATAGATGAAATCCTTATTCGGCGGCAAAAGGTTGGGATCGGACGGATTCCACGGGCGCGGGAGTGGGCCGAACTGGTACAGACCCCACCACCCATTGGCCGGCGCATTCGAATTGGCGCCATAGCCGAAATGGTTGATGCTCATGTTCATGTAGCACGGCAAATCTCCTGCCGCTGCGGCATGCCTCACATAGACGCACACCGGGAGTTGATCGCCGTTGCCGGCTACATACCCGCGGGTGGGGTCGGTGGGGTCCGCTCCGAAAGCCCAGTTCAGATACAGCGGCTGCCTGACAGACGAGATGAAACTCGCTAGGTCCGGACGCCAGTTCACCGGTATCAGCCCTTCCGACGCGGCAGTATAGACGCCCTCCGCCATGGGGCCGAAGAACTGAGTCGTATTCACACAGACATGGTTTGTTGCCAGGAGAGCGATCGCACTGTCTCGCGGCTCATTGGGCGGCAGAGGAGGGTCGTTCGCACCTTTCGGATCCTTCCAAGGGTACTTGAGGATGCTGCCTTCCACATAGATG
>DASRZD010000353.1:0-6219 GCA_035686805.1 Armatimonadota bacterium | reverse complement strand
AGGCCGGACTCGAAGTCGCGAGCGCTCACATTCCCGCTGGTCATGGAGACGAGACCCTTGGTGATGAGGAGCTTGTTATACTTGCAGACGAGGGCCTTAAGATCCTCGAGCATGGCTAATCCCCTTTCGCATACCGGCCGATGACTTCCCAGAACTTCGGATCTTCGTCGCCCAGCCGCCATGCCGCGACTCCACCGACCCCCAGCTTCTCGCAGACATCCAGCTTGGCCTCGATGCTCCTGACGTCCTCGAACCAGACCTCGTGCTTCACGTCCTTCTCGGTGTACGTGAACCAGGGGGTCGCCCAATGCTCGTGCCAATGGATGTACTCCGGCTTGATGCGCTCGATGAGGGCGGTCGCCTTCTTGTGGGTGAGGCTGGTGGCTGGACCGGTCTCGGGCCAATCATAGCCGTAGAATGGAATACCGACGATGACCTTCTCAGGCGGCATGCACTCCGCGGCATACTTCACACACGATTCGAACCAGTCCAACCCGGCACACGGCCCTGGAGGCCCTCCCCGCCAATGCTGGTTGTAGGTCATGAGGATGACGTAATCCGCGGACTTCCCGAGCGCCTTGTAGTCGAACGCCCGAACCCACAGCGACTTCGGGATGTCTTTCTCCTTCGGGCCGACGACGGCATAGAGCTTATATCCCTTTGCATGGAGAGCATCCCCGAGGAGAGCAATGAACCTGGAGTAGTTTGACCGATCCTCGGGCGAAGTATTCTCGATATCCACGACTAGGCCGGTATACCTGGGTTCCTTCGCCAGGATGTCCATCACCTGGTCAACCATCGCCTTCTGGGAGTCGGGATTCATCAGCGCCCAATGAGCCAGCTTCTTGTCGAAGTTCACATTGCGGATCAACGGCGCGATGGCCGTGTTCTCTCCCTTGAGGATGTCGAAGAAGGACGTCTCAGGCGTGACTTCGAGCTTGCCCGAATTGTTGACGATCTCGATGTTCGTGGGCGAGAGGTCGGTGATATAGTCCTTGTAGGCCGTGAGGGCGTCCTGCGCCGAAGTGTCGAGGCAAGGCACCTGGTAGTAAGCGAATATGCGCTTGGCTGCATAACTCGATGTGCTGCAGGCGATCAGTAGGATGGCGATAATCAGTCTGGTTTTCATGGCATCTCCTTGCGAGAACATGATAGGTTGGCGACAGGGTGACTGTCAACCGGTCTTGAACCGCCGGGGTACTCGGAGCTCGATGAGTGAGTTGACCAGCACCTGGCCGACCTGGGCCATCGCGGGCGCTGAGATGATGCTCATGTTGTCATCGGGCGTGTGGGCGTTGGGCTGGTCGGTTCGGGCAAAGCAGGCGACCGGAATCCCGGCGTCGGCGAACGAGGCGTAGTCGCTCTTGCCGCCGAAGTTGCTCGCGCTCAGCTCGAATCCCAGGAACTCGGCCGTCCCCCGGCATTGCTTCGCCAGCCAGGGGTCAGCCTCGCCATAGCAGGCGATCTCCATGCCGGCGTCCACGCCGACGGCGTCGAGATTGATCATCCCCATCACCCGCGAACCCAGCGCTGAGACGAAGTGCTTCGACCCGGCGTGCGAGCCCTCCTCCGATCCGAAGGCGACATAGACGACAGGGACGGTAAGTTCGAGGCCGGAGAGACAGATCGCCGTCTCGACCATGACCCCGACGCCCGAGGCATTGTCGTTCGCGCCGGGAGTGTCCTTCACCGAATCATAATGCGCTCCCACGACCAGGAAGCGCTCGGGAAAGGCATGGGACTTTGTCGCGAGGACGTTTCGGGACTGGCTGCCGTCCGGCGTTTCGAAGTCCTGAAAGGCGGTTTGGTAACCCATGCTCCTGAACGTGTGGGAAACGAAGTCGGCCGCCGCCCGCTCCTGGCCCGAGCCAGCGACTCGCGCGCCGATTCCGTCGGCAAGGAACTGCGTGATCCGAAACGCCTCAGTACCCAGGAATGCTCGGCTGATCCGGCCTCGATAAGTGATTTTCATTACCTAGACTATTCCGGCAGGGCAGGATTCAATCCTGCCCCTACCGAATGTCTGGTACGTTATGAGTAACATCTATCTTATCCGCCATGGGGAAGTTGAGTTCAACCGGAAGAATGCGTACATCGGCTCGACTGATCTGGCCTTGAATGACCACGGCCGGCATCAGGCCGAGTTGGCGGCCGAGTATCTGGCGGGCAAGCAGATTGCGGCGGTCTATGCGAGCGATCTCAAGCGGGCATACGAGACTGCCGAGATCATCGCACGGCGATTGGGCTTGGCGGTCACTGCCGTCCCGAAGCTCAGAGAGCTTGATTATGGCGATTGGGAGGGCGCAGCTGAGGCGGAGGTCCCGAAGCTGTACGGCGACGTCTTCTTGGAATGGAGGAAGAACCCGGTAGACATTCGCATCCCCGGCGGCGAGACGGTCGGCGAGTTGAGGAACCGGGCGTATCCCGCGTTTTGCCGAATTGTTGACCAACATTCGGACAATAACTTGGTCATAGTTGCACACAAAACGACCAACCGCACCCTGCTCTGCTGTCTCTTGGGAGTTGATCCGAACAACTACCGTCAGATCGGCCAGGGGAACGCCGCCATGAACGTCATCGAGCGCAGAAATGACGGCAGGCTGGTCGTAGACCAGATCAACGAAGGTTGCCACTTGCTAGGGGCTGAGGAGATCCGGGAGGATGGCACCGCCTGAGAAGTGGTTCATAATCCTGCCGCGCGCTTTCTCTACCAGGTCCTCCATTTCCACATCCCGGCGGTTGTTTACCTCCAGAATCTCGCGCATGGCCTTGACCGATTCCTGATAGCGCTCCGCCCGATCAAGCGCGCGCCGATACTCTCGTTCCGCGCCCGACCTGTCCCCTCGCCGCTCGCGATCCTGACCCAGGGCAATGTGGGCAAATATGTACTCAGGCTGGACCAACTCCGGCGCCGCTTTCACCCTTTCAAAGGGGCTGTCCTCGAGGGCGACCATCCGCTTCCAAACCGCCAGCGCCTCTTCCGCTCGATCTGATTTCACATACCGATTGGCCAGGGCATACATGACCTCAGGCGCGTTCGGGCTTCTGTCGAGTGCGCGCGAGAATGCAGCGATCGCGTCCTCATTCTTCGGATAGAACTCATAGACCTTGCCAAGCTGATAATAGCTCTTCGCTGAACCGGGCTCAAGGCGGATGGCAGTCTTCAGCTCCAACTCGGCACCATTCGCGAGGGCCTCATCGCCGGACCCCTTAGCGAGCGATAGATACGCGCCCCCAATGCGTTGATGGAACTCGGCACTCAAGGGATCAAGCTTGGCAGCCTGTCGGTAGCAGCGGATCGCGCTCTCAGGATCGTGTCTCCAGAGTGAGTTCCCCCTTGCGATGAACATCTCGCCCGCGAGCATGGCAGCTAGGCCCAGGACAACCAGTCCGATAAGCCCGATGAACAATGCGAGCCCTCGAGGCGCTGCCGGGCGAACCCGGCCTGAATCCGTCGAGGCAACCACCATCCCGAGAACCGCCCAGAAGCTGATCCCGATGGCGGTGATATACCAGTCCGAGTCCACAAGGTTTCTTGCCATGGAGGCCGCCGCTCCTCCAATCAATCCGCTCGCCATGAGGCCGGCCTCGGGCATCCAGATATTCGGGATGTTGCCGGCCTGCTTTCTGATCAACATCCTGCCCAGCGGCAACGTGGATGATCCCAATAGCACTATGAGGGCGATTGCCGCAAGCGGACCCGCCTCAGCCGCCAGTTGAAGGTAGCTGTTGTGCGCGAGCTTGGTGAAGCCGACCAGCGCATACTTCGGGTAGGCGATCTCGAATGTCCCGAGCCCCGTTCCGTTGATGGGATTGGCCTCCGCCATGCCGGCCGTCCCCTTCCAGGTATAGATCCTGAATCCGCCGGAGTGGGACTCGCTCCGGGTGGCGGAGATCCGACCGGCGAGAGGCTTGCCCATGCTGAGGTAGATCAGCGCGAGCAGTGGGACGAGAATCAGCATCTTGATTAGATGCTCCTTTTTCAGCGATCTCGAAACGAGCGCGAAGGCCAGGAGGACTCCGACTCCCCCGACTGCCGCCGCCGAGCCGAACCTCGATCCCGACAGGAGAATATTCGAAAAGACAACGAGCACTATGACACCCACGCCGATCGAGACTCCCAGCGAAGTACGGGAGACATACCAGGCGAGCGCGATGGGGAGGATCAACGCCATGAACCCCGCGAGGAAGTCCGGGTTGAAGAAGGTGGAAAACACCCGCCAGCCGGCATGAGGCGCGAGCATGTATTCCTTGATCCCAAGGACACCCACGAGGAATGCCGATGCAATCAGCGAGGCCAGGATTCCGTAGACCGCCGGCCTGTTCCCTCTCAGGCTGGTGATCATGAGAAAAACCAGGAGGTAGGAAGCGATATTCGCAAGCTCACGGATGGTGGCGTGCAGACTCGCCGATCCGATGGCCGACAACACCAGCAGCACGAACAAGACACCTAATGGGTAGGTAATCCATCGCCCAGGCAGACGAAGCAGTCCCTCCCGCGCGGCTCGGATCACCCAAAGCAGGGCTGTCAGGAAGACCAGAATCTGGATGGCAAGCGCAGGTATCGGGCTGAGCTTGCCGGCGAACAGAGGTGCGAGGAACACTATGGTGAACAAGAGGATTATTCCGGCAATGGACTGCCGATCAATTGCCTTTTCCACTGATTTGTCCTTGTACACGGGGCTCGTCCTTCCTGAACAGCCGTCCGAGCCGGTAACGCAGGTAGTTTCGCTCGTTCCTGGCTATATAGAAAGATCCTCTGATCACCAGGCCGATCGGTACCAGCAGCCAGGTGGAGGCGCGACCCCCGTGATGCTTCCTAAAGTAGCGGAATATGCTCTTTTGATGCTCGATGATCATGCGATTGGGATTCTTACTGCTTGCTTTGCTGCATGCATGGACGACAGTCGCCAGGGGGAAGTAAGTCACGCGCCAGTTCCTCTCATGCGCCCGATAGGCCAGATCCACGTCCTCGCAGTACATGTAGAACCGCTCATCGAGCATGCCGATGTCTTCCAGCAGCTCGCGCCTGGCAACCAGCGCCGCCCCCGAGACCCAGTCAACGTCCCTCGGCTCGCTGTGATCCCAGCCGAGCATGAGGTAATTATATATGTAACTGTTCCTGCGGAAGAACCTCGTCAGAATCGTATTGCGAAAGAAGCCGGCGGCGATGGTAGGAAATCCTCGGCATGAGTATTGGAGCGAGCCGTCTGGGTTCAGGATCTTCGGGCCGAAGATGCCGATCTCAGGATTCTCGTCGCCGAATCGCACCATGGCTGAGAGAGCACCCGGCTTGACTTCGCTGTCGGGGTTGAGGAGCAGCACATACCTTCCGGTACTCGACCTAACGCCCTGATTCGCGCCCTTCGCGAACCCCAGGTTGGCCTTGTTCTCGATCAGCCGAACTCTGGGGAACTCGCGCCTCACCATCTCGACGCTGTCGTCGGCAGAGGCGTTGTCAATAACGATCATTTCCAGGCGGATCGAATCGTCGCCGATCGAGCGCAGGCACGCCTCCAACTCGGCGGATGTATTCCAGTTCACGATTACTATGGAAAGGTCGGGCTTATCTGCCAATGGACGCTAACCTCGAAGAGAAGAATGAGTTAGCCGAGATGGCGGCACTGATGAGCCAATAAACCGGCCTGGAAATGCTGCCCTTGTAGTGCTTGTCATAGAACTTCCGCATCGACCGGTGGGACTCTCTGACCATCTCGGCCTTGATCTGACTCGTGCTCGCGGCTCCGTGATGGACGACCTCAGCGCTGGGGGTGAAGTAGACTTTCCAACCCTTGCGCTTGGCTCGAAAGCACCAGTCAACTTCGTTGAAGAATATGGGAAACTCCTGATCAAACATGCCCACATCCTCGATCGCTTTTCTGCTCATCAGCAGGCACGAACCCATCGGCTGATCCACCTCAGCCTCCTGGTTATACCGGAAGTAGGTCATGCGATATTTCCCGAAAAGCCTGCTCTTCGGGAAGAGGTAGCTCAGCCTGGTATACTCGAACAAGACGCCGACTGGATCCGGGAAACTCCGGCATGAGCGCTGCACTCTGCCATCCGAGCCGACCAACCTGCACCCAACCGCCGCGGCCTCAGGATGCTCGTCGGCAAACTTCACTAGAGCGTCGAGCGTCCCCGCCTTGACCTCGGTATCCGGATTGAGCAGCAGCAAAAGCCTCCCCGTCGAAGCCCGAATCCCGCGATTATTCCCCT
>DASRZD010000352.1:0-6251 GCA_035686805.1 Armatimonadota bacterium | reverse complement strand
AGGTGACCTCGTCTCAATCGCCTCGGGCTACATCAAAGACGCTGATGGACCGGACGATGCAGTCGGTGATGCGTATATCACCGGGGACCTCGGCATCGTGCCTCTAATGACCAGCGCTATCGCCGTCGATGCATCCCAAGCTGGATATGGGATCAACCAAGGAGACGGCGTTGTCATAACCTTCAACCGAGCCACGAATGGCAGCGATCTCGACATCAACCAGACCAACATCAATGATGTCCTTCATATTGATGGTCACACATGGGGAGCAATAGAGGGCGTCTACTGGTCGACGACTTTCTACGAAAACGACACGCTGACCGTCCGACTGGGTTCCGATTCACCCAGCATCAGCGTGAACGATGTCATTACCGTGAATTTCACCGGGTCCGTGATCATAGAAGATCGCGACGGCCTATACGCTGCCGACGGTGAAGTAACTCTTGGTGGAAGCTTTGGCGATCCACCAACCTTGTTGTCCGCGGTTGCATACCCCACAGGAAGCACTCTTTCCGGCATCCAATCGGGCGATTCGGTTGTGCTCCGTTTCGATCAATCGACGAACCACTACCTGGCTGACCTGGGAGCGGCACTCAGCCTCTCGGAGGGTTCGTGGGGAGGTATAACGGGCCAGTGGTCGGCTGCTGTATGGCCGGACGATACGTTGACTCTGACTCTGGACGGCACGGGCAGCCTCGGCCACGGTGTCATAATAACAGTCAACCAGGATCGAATCAAGGATGAGGACGAGGTTGTCAATGCAGTTGGCTCTGTGGCGATAGAAGGGACGTTTGGGGGCCCGCCTCAGCTCGTGTCGGCATGGGCGTTTCCTTCCGGTGACGCCATCAGCGGCATTCAGAATGGCGATCAGGTCGTGCTCATGTTCGACAGCTCCTGCGATCCCTATGAGTTCAGTTTTGACGACCAATACGACAACTACATCGGCAACGTTCTGCTGCTTCCGCCGGGCTGCACGTGGGGCCAGCCCGCCGATGCATCGTGGAGCACGACGGCCTACACATATGATACGTTGACAATCACACTATCTACTGCGGGGGGCACAGGCCTTGCTGTCGGCGATTCCATCACCATCGCGTCCGGCAAGATTCAAGCTCTTAATGAGCAACTCGATGCGGTTGGCGTACAGGACATCACCGGCAGCTTCGGGCTTCCTACCACCATAATCTCCGCTATCGCCATGGCCAGCGGCAGCACTGCTCCGGGAATCCAGGAAGGCGACAGCATCCTGATCGAGTTCGACAGAGGGACGAGCGGTCCCGGCATTCAATCGATCGGGGACGTCCTGAGAGTCGACGGCAAGAACTGGCCGGCCGAATTCGAGTTCTACTGGAATCAAAGAGAAGAGCCGAACGACGCGTTGCTGATCATCTTTGGCGAAGACGGCCCGAGCGGCAGCGTGGACGTGGGAGACGTCATCTTCATCGTTGCCAACACCATCGAGAACGCCGTCAACGGAGATGACGCGCAGAACCGGGACTATGTTCCGATCACAGGCTCATTCGGCGGATCTCCCCGCCTGTTGAGCGCTGAAGCGATTGCTGCCGATCCCGCGCGCGGCATTCAGGATGGCGATCATGTCGTCTTGACCTTCGATGCGCCCACGAACAGGCCTGACATCACGTCTCAGAACATCAACAGCATCCTCCAGCTCGACAAGTCTCACGTCTGGGGCACGACCAGTTGGCAATGGTCCGCCGATGGTTTTGGCAACGACGTTCTCACCATCACATTCGACGGAACCGGGAATCCAACTATTGAACCGCGGGACGGCGTCACGATTCAGCCGAACTCGATAAAGGACCTTGACACCACCACGTACTATGCAATCTCCGACATCACACTTTCAGGCGATTTCGGAGACCGCCCTGAAGTTCTTTACGCGATCCTCTATGACGCCTCCGGACAAGGGGCGGGGATTCAGCAGGGCGATCAAGTGCTAATCGGCTTCGATCTCCCCACAAACGGGTATCCCGTCACAACCGAGAACATAGAAACCGTCCTTGACCTGAACACCGGCTCATGGGGTTGCATCTCCGCCGAATGGAATGAAGCGTTTGACATCCTGACGGTGACATTCGCCGGCGGCTCGCATCCGATTGGCAGCACAATCACCATTGGCGATGAGACCATCGGCGGGCGGGTCACGGGTATCACTGCGGGCGGTTCGCCGGTCACGATACAGGGGTCGAACGCACTGAAAGCGCCGCGGCTGCTGTCCGCCGTTGCCGCTGATGCGTCAAGCGGAGGACCCGGCATTCAGAATGGGGATACCGTCACGCTTACCTTTGACCAGGCCATGCTGGGATGGGCGGGTATTCCGCTGGACTCTGAGCTTGTGGTGCCCGGGAAGACGTGGGGCACGTGCGACCGGGCATGGACTACCACAGTCTATACCTACGACACGCTTACCATCACCTTCCGCACCGGCACACCCACTATAGCCGTCGGCGATCCCATCATCATCACCGGGGTCTTCGTTCTCGGGGACAACGGCGAGCCGGCTATCGGTTCTCCGCCGCCGATCACGGGCAGCTTCACATCGGACACCACGCCGCCAGAAGTGGCAATCACGGCGCCGGTGACCGGCCTGGAACCGGAGGACGCGATACCAGGCACGACCGTGATAGTCTCCGGAACAGTGGACGATGATGTGGCCGTCGCCAGCGTCACCGTCAACGGTGTGGCTGCGGTAATTGATAACGGCTCCTTTGAGGCCAGCGTGCCTTTATTGTACGATGGCGAGAATGCCCTTACTGCCACGGCGTCGGACACGTCGGGAAACCAGTCCTCCACCACGATCACCGTGTTTCGCGACGTTACTCCGCCTACTATACTCGGATTCGACTTGAGCCGGGAAGCCAGCCCGGGAATAGTGGAGGCGACCATCTACTTCTATGACCATGTTTCAGGAGTGGACAACACAGGAACCATAGTTGTATCCTTGGTTCTGCCGGACGGAGGATCGCTTGCACTTTCCGGCACCCTTGCCGATGATTGCTTCACAGGGACCGTAACCATCCCACTTACCGCGCCTATCGGTGAGGGGAAGCTCACGGTGGGAGGCATCAAGGACAAGGCAGGCAACCAAGCTCTGCTGATCGAGGGTGACGGGGTCCGAGTGAAGGGTGATGTACCCGCCGCACCTCAAATCCGCCGAGGCAAGGAATACTACACCAGCGGTGAATGGTCGAGTTACACGTCTCCCGCCTACATCCAAGGCAACAAGCCCGCCAATGCCGTCGAAGTGCTCTGGAGGTACAAGAACGGAGGTGAATGGCACGTGGTAGGCGAGACCGGTGGAGCAATAGGGGTCTGTGCAGACACTTGGTGGTGGGTGGAAATAGACCTCCACGTGGCGTACAACAACGCCGGCCAACTCCTCACTCGCGACCTGCAACCTGAACATTGCCAAGTTCCCGTGCAGTTCAAGTGCAGCGGCGAAGGAAACACCTTCAGCGAGACGACGGAGATCACGATCATCTGGGCCCCCGTTCCATCAGGAGGCGGCTACTGCCAGCAGCATGAAAAGGTGATTCTGGACCCAATGCAACCGGATTACGCGTGCCCCCCCCAGACCCCGCCTACGTATGAACCCGCACTAGGCAGTGATTATGAAAACAATACAATCAAGGTGTATGTCGGGGGTAGCGAGATTTACTCTTCCTCCCATGAGGATATCTGTGACAAACCCATAACCTGGGACCTCAATGTCGTCCACGAGTTCGAGGACGAAGGCGTCATATGGTTCAAGTTCACCTACACCGGCAAGGCATTTGGCGCAGACGTGCAATACTTCAAGGAAGATTACACCATGCACGTCATCAAGCCCCTCAAGCTGGATGTCTACTTCGGGGTTGCAGAGCTGCCAACAGCCGAGGACTGGTCCGACCTCGAGCCTATCGAGGTCGTTGAGGCCGCGCCGTGGTTCTGGCGGGTGATGGGCGATGCGGAGTATCTGCTTGTTCACGCACCATCACCGTCCGCGAAAACCGACTGGGTCACATACCGCTTCCCCGAAGGCTTCAGGGCCGAGGTGCCTCAGGGTTACGGAGGCTATGCCAACAGCGATGATCTCTACTGGGTTCCTCCCGCAAGCATGACCCTGTGCGCGAGGTACTATGGGGACCCCGACTGGAACGTGAAGTGGACCGAGGAGCAGGCAATCACGATTGCCGAGAGGAGAGGGTATGACCCGGAGGCATGGGCTGGCTACTCGACGACGGTGACAGATGCACACGAATCCGTGCTCAAGAAAATTGCAGACGCATGCACCAACCGATTGGGAGCCGGCAAAATGACACTTAAGCTGAATCTAAGTACGAAAGATGCGAACAACAATCTCAAGGGGCTGAGATTTTGGAGCTTCATAGGCCATGGGATCTTTGCTGGTCCGAGTGACGACGAAATAGAAAAGGAGGAGAAGGAGGAGGACAAGAAGAAGTTGGAGGACAAGCGCACCTTCGAGGGTATCAGTACGTACGCGGGGTGGATTGGCCATGGCGAATATAACCTTGCCGCGATGGCAGACAATTTGAATGTCAAGATGGCTGCAATCTGGGCCTGCTACTCCGGCAGAGGGGAGAACAGGGGCATCGCAGATAAGATGATGGCGAAGCTTAATGCAGAAGCATGGGTGGGAATCGATGTAAAAATCGCTGTACGGATCGCGCACGAGATCTCCACGAAATGGGTAGAAGTATCTGACGGCGGGAAAGGCATACAAAGTGTTGTCGTTGCCATGGTCCAGAGAGAGTGTGTGTGGTTTGATCAAAAGAACTATGGGCTCTATGGCGATAGAAAGTTCGTGCTCGATACGAGCGACATCAAGAAAAAATGAGAAAATGAGAAACGCAGCCACGATGAACTCACCGCCAAAGATTCTCTGGATGGTTGCCATCGGTACGGCAATTGGACTATGCTTTCTCCTGTACGAGAACCTATTCCACGACAGGGACCAATGCCGAATCCCGGCCGTACCTGAGCCAGAGCCGCCAAACCCTGTCGCGTCCCGTGCACATGAGGAATCTTCACAGCATGATGAGAGGAACATGGAAATGGGCCTGTTGGCCTTGGCCCGCATGCCGGGCGATGAACATCTTGGCGTTGATGTGTTCTCACGTCGTTATGCTGAGCTCTGCAGAAGGTTCCTCCCCAGGCAAACACCGAAGCCAACCATGACGGAGCACTCGGTTGACGCCCTTGACCTCGTATGTTTCGAAGGCCCACTCGGAGTGACCTTTGCCAAGAACACGGACTCTGTCCTAGTGATACTCGTGGAAAGCGTCTTCCTTGAGGTAGCCTATGCGCACGGCCCAACTGACGAGAAGGAGTTGGTCGGCCTGGACAGGGAACTTCGAGTAAGACAAATGGAGGATGTCCTGTCGTCAAAATGCGATTTGAGTTTTTCACAAATGAGGGCCTCATCTGTAACGGATGGAATGCGGCGGGGGAAACCCTTGTGTTCGGGTCAATGGCAAGCGGTATATCATGGCTATGAGCACATCGATGATCTGGTTAGAGCCAATTTCATATGGCGAGGTTCATCTTTGACACTTTGGAGTGTGAACAACTTCGGAAGCAAGATGCCGCCACCGGCGCCGAATATCGACGTCACACCAGAGGAGGCGATTGATGTTGCAGGCAAGACGCTGAAAAGCTTCGAGGCGGCGTCCAAATCAGGAGAATACCCCCTGCCCGCCTTCGGTAAGATTATTGACTGTACACTGGCGTTCGCCTATAGGAATGACATGTACAAATCGCCAGATGCCTCGTTCGGAGATCTGAAGAAGGTTGAGCACAAGTTTGAATCTCACCTCTGCTACGTGGTTCGCTTTGATGGAGAGTTCATTGTAAGCGTGTACGTTGACTGTGCTACCGGCGAGGTCGTAGGAGGGAAGCTCGAGGAGGAATGGGGCCCGCCGCAGACAGGTCACATTTCATCACAGTGAACTTGTGACCCCGCCAAGGCATGTGTCAGAAAAATGGGAGAAAAATGGGGACAGGCACCATTTTCGGCGGCTGCCCAAGCCACCCGAATGCCCTGTGGGTGCAGGATAACGGCATCCAAAAACGGTGCCTGTCCCCATTTATCCCTGGGGGCCGTGGAAGAAGGTGTCGCTGCTTGTTCCCCGCTTTCGTGTCGATTGCCCGGAGTGCGGGGTGACCACCGAGCAGTTGGACTGGATCACCCCCCGCCGCCGGCACACGAAGCGGCTGGCCGACGCCGTAGC
>DASRZD010000351.1:0-6007 GCA_035686805.1 Armatimonadota bacterium | reverse complement strand
AGGGAGTGCGAAGGCGGTCATCGCGGCAGGCGCGGACAAGTTATTCGAAAAATCGGGCGCAATCAAGCGGGGGGAGAACTCACTCGAATGGGAATGGGACTCGGGCAAGACGGCGGCCAGGGAGCTTGATCTTACGATTCGCGTGCTTGATTCCGAAGGCAAAGAGATTGCGTCGGGCACACAGAAGATCGAGAAGCTGGGGTCGTCCATCTCGGTGGATATTGCGAATGTCGAGGGGCGGCTAAAGGAGTTCGATGCGCTGTATGCCAGGTGCAAGACGAAGGGAATCCCGCTGGATTACCCGACCGTCACCCGAACCATGCTCGACCAGATGATCCCTTATGCCAGGGAAGACCTCCAGAAGGGCGAGATGGTGAGGGCGGATTATGCGAGCAAGGACTTCGCCCGCTCGATGGACAATGCCATCGCCGAGATGCAGGCCTATCTGCGAAACCCGAAGGTCGCGCCGAACGCCGTCCGCTATAGGACGGGCAAGCTCGCCATTGACGGCGTCAGCTTCATCGGCGACCGAAAGGACGACAAGGGAACTGAGAGTCGCGGGCCGGTGTTCTTCTGTGGCTACGGGCACTTCTACCAGGTGCGGAAGGATATGCCCAAATGGCCGGGGTATGGGGTCAATATCATCCAGATCGAGGTAGGGCCGAGCATCACCATGCCCTCGGAGGACAAGATTGACCTGACGGCCGCGAAAGACATCGTCAAGGTGCTGGATGAGGCAGCCAAGAAAAATGTGATGGTCAATGTCCTCCTCTCCCCTCATTACTTCCCAGCCTGGGCCTTCCAGAAGTGGCCGCAGCTCGGAAGTGGAGGCGGCGGATTCCTGGGCTTCTGCGTGGATGCACCCGAAGCCAAGCAGGTGATCGAGAAGTTCCTGCGGACGGTCGTGCCGATACTCAAGGACAAGCCTGCTTTGCATAGCTTCTGCCTCTCGAATGAGCCGCTGTTCGACCGGACCGCCAACTGCCCGAATACGAAGATGATGTGGACCGCCTACCTGGAGAGGATTCACAAGACCCTGGATGCGATGAATGCTAAATATGGGACCAGCTACGCCTCATTCGAGGACGTGCCCGTCCCCGGGAACGATGCCTATGACGCGCCACAATTCTATGACTACTGCGTCTTCAACCAGGAGCGGTTCGCCAACTGGCATCAGTGGATGGCCGACATAATCCACGAGATGACGCCGAATGTCCCGGTGCACGCGAAGGTCATGGCATGGACGTTTCTAGGGCGCAATACCGTCGCCTGGGGGACGAATCCCGAAAACTTCGCCGCCTTCTCGCAGATCAACGGGAACGACTGCATCATGTGGCCGGGGACCTGGCACGGGCAGAATATTGCCTATGACATGCAGCGATCGATCGGCGGCAAGCCGATCTTCAACTCGGAGAACCACCTGATCATGGACCGCTCGACGGACTACGTCCCGCCGGAGCACATCCGAACGGCTCTCTGGCAGGGCTCGATACATGGGCAGGGCGCGAATACGATCTGGGTCTGGGAGCGGACCTTCGATCATAACTCGGATTTCGCCGGGAGCATTATGCATCGGCCGGGATGCGCGGAGGCGGTCGGTCGGTCGTGCCTCGACCTCAATCGGTATGCGGAGGAAGTCACTGCCCTGGAGACGGCTCGTGCTCCAGTGGCGATCGTTTACTCGGTCGCCTCATTGGCGAGGAACCCCAGGTATTCGGATGCGGTCAGCCGGGTCTACACCGCCCTGAACTTCTGCGGCATCAAGATTGATTTCATCTCTGAGAAGCAGCTTGCGGCGGGAGGCGGGTCGAAGTATAAGGTGATCTTCCTGCCGGAGACGACGCATCTGACCGTAAGTGCCTACGACGCTCTGCTGAGACATCCCAGCTCAACCCGGCTGGCGATTGTTGGTGACGCGCCTGCAGAGAATCCGTACGGGCAGGCTTACCGGTCACCGGTTTCGGAGAATGCCCTTGTTCTGCCAGGCGATCTTACCGCCGAGAAGCTGTGGGATCGGCTGCTTATCGAGCTAGAGGAAGTCATGCCGGAGGTGTCGGTCGTCGGCATAGGCGGGAAGCCGGTTTGGGGCGTGGAGTGGCTGCCGGCGAAGGTGGGCGACAGGACGGTCATCAATATGGTGAACCTTCTGAACAAGCCCGTGCGAGTGAGCGTCTTATCTGAAGGCAAGACGGTTGCTGCACGTGATCTACTTAGCCTGGGGTCGCCGGAGGTGAAAATGCTTCAGCCCTGGACCCCGACCTTGGTGGAGGTATCTAAATGATTACACGACGAGAGTTCATCAGTCGAGGGGCGGCGGCGGCAGGATTATTGGCGGCAGGAATCTCAGTGGGCGAGGCGGACGAGAAGCGCCCGAACATCCTGTTCATCCTTACCGACGACCAGCGGTACGATGCCATGGGATTCATGGGACGGCCCGCGTGGCTCAAAACGCCGAACATTGACCGCATCGCAAGCGAGGGAGCGCATTTTCGGAATGCCTTCGTCACGACTTCGCTCTGCTCGCCGAGCCGGGCCTCCTTCCTGAGCGGCCAATACGTCCACAGTCATGGGGTTACGACGAATGAGGGCTTTGAGCTCGATCCCTCGACCCCCACGTTCCCTCAGGTTCTGCAGAATGCGGGGTACGAAACCGCCTTCGTCGGCAAATGGCACCAGGGGCGGAAGTCCGACCCTCGGCCGGGATTCGATTACTGGCTGAGCTTCCTCGGGCAGGGAGTATATGACGATCCCAAGCTGAACGAGAACGGGCGGGAGTTCGTGGCCAAGGGGTATATGACCGACCTCCTGACTGATTACGCGGTCAAGTGGCTGAAGCAGGATCGCGACAAGCCGTTCTGCATGATGCTCTCCCATAAGGCGGTTCACGGGCCGTTCACCCCGCCCGCCAAGTACAAGGATGCGCTCCCTAACGCCGAGATTCCCGAGCCCGCTAGCTATAAAGACACATACGAGGACAAGCCCGAGTGGATGCGGCGGGCATTCACCTTTGGGATGAGGAGAGAGCAGTGGGTTGCGAACGAAGGCATGCCGATCCCGAAGAAGCTCGAGCGCAAGCCCTGGAATGGCAAGGGCATGATGGACTACTACCGGACGATCATGGGGATTGACGACGGCGTCGGACAGGTGCTGGACACGCTCGAGTCAACCGGCCAACTGGACAATACGGTCATCGTCTTCGCGGGCGACAACGGATACTTCATCGGAGAGCACGGCCTCGGGGACAAGCGGCTTATATACGAGGAGTCCATCCGCATCCCGTTCCTCATGCGCTACCCGAAGCTCATCAAGGCCGGAAGCAAGGTTGATGAGACCGTGTTGAACATAGACCTCGCCCCCACCCTGATCGAGTTGGCGGGGGCGAAGATTCCCGACACGATGCAGGGTAAGTCCATGGTGCCGGCGATCAAAGGGAAGACGACGCATGAGTCGTTCCTCTACGAGTACTTCCGTGAGGGATGGCTGGCAGGGCTTCCACTGATGCTGGGGGTTCGGACGAACGAGTGGAAATACTGCACTTACCCGGATATCAAGGACATTGACGAGCTTTATGACCTGAAGAACGATCCCATCGAGATGCACAACCTCTCGCAGGCCCCGGCTTATGCAGGCAAGGTCAAGGAGATGAAGACGGAGCTCGAGCGGATCAAGAAGGAGACCGCCTATCCTGAGGGGAAGCAGCTCGGCGAGCCGCCTGTCATCGGCGAGAAGATCGAGCGGGTGCTGGGCCCGGTCCTTTACTTCGACTTCACCAAGGGGACTGCGAACGATCTTTCGGGGCGCGGTAACAGCGGCTTCCTCCATGGCGGGCAGATGGTTCAGGACGCCGGCAAGACGGTGCTGAAGCTCGAAAAGGACGATTTTGTGAATGTAGCGAGTTCCAATAACCTTTATGCGGGACTCGTTCCATGGACCATCGAGGCTCGGGTGAAGGCGGAGTCGCCGAACGGGGTCATAATGGCGCAGGGCGGTGAGAGTAATGGGTACTCGCTCTACCTCCAGGACGGCATCCCGCGGTTCGCGGTTCGGATCGAGGGAATGCTGATGGAGATCATTGGGAGGAATCCGGTCGGTGATGGCTGGGTGCGCTTGACGGCCGCCATCACGAAGGACGGGGCGAAGTTGTACGTGGATGGGAAGCTCGTCGCTTCGGGGAATGTCGGCCTGCTGCCGGTGAATCCGGTGGAAGACTTGCAGATCGGCCGAGATACCGGGACCCTCGTGGGCAGCTACAAGGATGCCAATCCATTCACGGGCCTGGTTGAGTATGCCCGCATCTGGGCCGGGGAGCATAAGGTGGAATGAGAAGATCACTCATCATCCTGGCGCTTATCCTTGCATGTTACGCGAATGCCCAAACGCCGGAATCCCAGAAGCTCCGGTTCAGGATGGTTGGGGTGGATGGGAAGGGGATTCCGGCGGCGGAGATCAAGGAGTTCCACGCCCGGGACATGGCCGATGAGCCGGTCGTGACGACGATCGCCGTCCACGATGGCTACGTGACCGTCGTACTGCCCGGGAAGGCGGTCCAGGTATCGGCGCTATTCAATGTCCCCGCATTCGGCGAGGTGCACGTTTACGCCGACAACGAGGGCAAGGGATATACTCAGCCGGGGACGGTGGATTTCGTGACCGAGGCGGCGAAGACTCGGATTCGTAGGATAAGATCGGCCTATCCGGCGAGCCTGACCGGCAGTCTCAATCTGGCCGAGAAGAAGCCTCCATACGAGTCGCTGGCAATCAGCCTGAAACTCGGCGAGGAGCTGACCATCCTGAGGGCGCAGAACCGGATTCGGCGACTCAAAGGTCCTCGGAAAGGCTTCCTTTTCGGCTGCAACTCCATGGGTCACCCGGCGCGCGGGCCGATGTACGACGAGCGGTTCAAGGCAATATTCAACTGGGGCACGCCGAACCTCTACCTCAGCCATTATGCGCCCACCGAGACCACGCGCGATTACTCGCGGACCGACCTCGAGACCGACTGGCTGGTCTCCTTCGGGGCGAAGGTCAAGCCGTGCCCGCCATTCTACCTCGCGGGCAGCGTCACGCCGGAGTGGCTGAAGAATCGGCCGTACTCGGAGGTTCGGAAGTTCGCCCATGACCTCATCAAGAAGACCTGCAAGCGGTATGCGGGGAAGGCCCAGTTCTGCGAGATCATCAACGAGGCCGACGTGTCCAATTCCCTTCGTCTGAAGAACGAGGAACTGGTTGACCTGGCGAAGGTGACCTCCGAGGCGGCGAGGGAGGGCGACCCGAAGGTCCTGCGGATCATCAACTCGGCCCATCTGTGGGGGGATTACGCGACGAAACCGGGCAAGCGCTCGCCTTATGCCTATCTGAAGGATTGTATGAGGTCGGGGGTCGAGTTCGAGATTGTGGGCCTGCAGATGTATTACCCGGAGTACGACCTTTTCGAGATTGACCGGCTGCTCGACCGCTACGCGAAGTTGGGAAAGCCGATCCTGATCACCGAGATGGGCTGCTCGTCAGCGCCGGGCATTGACCCGAATGCTCAGCGGAAGAAGGCGACGGCGGGGTGGCATGGGCCGTGGACCGAGGCGATGCAGGCGGATTGGGTGGCGGGCATCTACACCATCTGCTACAGCAAGCCATACATCCTGGGGGCGTCGTGGTGGGACCTGGCGGATGCAGTGTCCTTCTGGCCATATGGGGGCTTCTGCCGGGGTGACCTCTCGCCGAAGCCGTCGTACCTGCGGCTACAGGCGTTGGAGAAGAAGTGGGGATTCAACTTCCCAGCCGAAGCTCCACACCCTGCCCAATGAGCGTCTTCTGAAGCAGCTTCACGTCGAGCGACCGAGGCTTCACGCCACTCAATGCACTCAATGCTGCCGCAGTACCCGCTGCTTGGCCGATCGCCATTATGGGGACCATGGCGCGGTGGGATTCATACGGCTGCTGCTCGCTCGATATGCATCGCCCCGCGGCCAGGAGATTCTCCACTTTCTTCGGCACGAGAGACCGGTAAGGG
>DASRZD010000350.1:0-29281 GCA_035686805.1 Armatimonadota bacterium | reverse complement strand
TCACGTTCTCGCCCTCCCGGTCCACGAATATCAGTGCGACCCCCGACTGCTCGTCCGCATCGCGAACGATGAACCGGGTGTCGATGCCTTCCTTCTCAAAACCTTCTATCGCGTTGTCGCCGAATATGTCCGATCCGATTCGCGCGACGAACGTCACTTCTCCACCGAGCCGGGCGGCGGCGACGGCCTGATTCGCCCCCTTGCCGCCATGGGCCATGAAGAACTTCCCGCCGAGAATAGTCTCACCCGGCTGAGGCAGATGGTCCGTCTTCACCGACATGTCGGTGTTGCTCGAACCGATCACCATTATCCTCGGCCTGTCGCTCATGTCCATAACTCGCTCTCCGGGCTGAGAACCTCGACGCTCGGCTGAGTCCCGCCAATGCGCAAGCGGATCTCCTCAAGACCGCCGATCTCCACAGTCCCGACAAGCCCCAGGGCCGAATGGCGGACTGACATCTTCAGATCTCTGAGCGAGGGATTCACAAGCGTCAGGACCACGTCCGAGTCCACCTCTTCCGTTGACCTGATCCACACGCTGTCAAGGGCGTAGACCTCGCGGCTCTCGGCATCAATGATGATCTCGCCGAACTCCCGGGTATATGCATTGGCATAGAGGATCAGCCCCGCACACCAGGCATGCGCCAGTTGAAGCATCGAGCCCTTCGCATGGGTCCAGTCGGTATGGAACCATTGCTCGGTGATCATGCCCATCCTGGCATTGAAATCCCCATCCTGCCGGGCGATGAACTGGTGAAAACACGCCAGATGATCCGCCGCTCGGCTGAGATAGTAGGTGTCGCCGGTATACTGCCAGAGCCTCAGTAGCTCGGGATGACATATCAAGCCGTAGTTATGGAGATGGTTGTTCGACGGCGAAGCTATGTCGCCGCCGAGCGTTCGAAAATCGTACTCTCCAAGAATGCTGGCTTCCGGGAACTTCGTGTTGTATATCCATCGGAAGGTGGCAGTCCAGTCCGCCGCCGATTTTGCCAGTTCGAGCCATCGCTTATCGTTCGTGGCCTCGTAAAGATGGACATACGCGATCACCGCATTATAGCCGTCTTCGGAGGTCGGCGTCAGATGGACGTCCTCGGGAGCGCCGTAGATATACTCGTCCTCCACGAACCGGGCGTAGTACTCGCCGGCTTTGACGGCGGCATCCTGATACTTGCCCTCGCCGAAGTACTTCGCGCCGGCAAGCAGGGCAGGAATCCACATCAGCCCGCCGGCCCCGTCCCATTCCTCAACTACCCTGGTTTTTACGTTATAGTAAGAGCCGAAGTTCCCATCCTGGCGCTGGACTTTCAAGGCGGCTTCGAGGTTGCTTCGAACCGCCGATTCCCAGTTCGGACGACTCGTCCCGAGACCCTTCCCAAAGTCGAGGGCCTTGAGGTAGAACCACGCGCATTCGCTGACCGTCCGAGCCTGAATCCACTCAGGGTTCGGATTCCAGCCCGTCCCCCACCCCGACTCGAGCGTCCACTCGGGCCAGAACAATCCGCACGGCGAAATCCCCTCGTCCGCGATCTTATCCAGCACCGAGAGGCCGGCGTCCACCTGATCCTGCTTGCCGAACTCCTGCCCATGCCTCCAGAGGGCGTAGGCATAAGGAGCGCCGCTCACCCACGCGACGTGCATGTGCGGGCGATCAACCTGCCCCTCGCCCTTGCCGAAGTACTTGTCGAAGGCGCACGTCTCATAAAGGACTTTGTGCTCGGGATCATAATGCCAGCGGCGAAGTCCATGGGCAAGCAAATCCTCCGCATCGAGCTTCGTGAGCCAGGGGTTGGTCTCGTCCTCGGATTCATCGTAGAGGTCGCGGACCAGGCCGTCGTAGGCATGGAGGTCTCGCTCGTCAACGAAGGTGGAAAAACTGAACTCCGTCGAGCCGTTTTGGAGGACTGCGGTATAGGTCTTCTCGGGCGCGATCCCATCTTCGCGGAAGAAGCTGTATTTCACCGGCTCTTCGACATAGGGGAAATCCAGCATAATGAACGTCCCGCTATCGTCACCGCGAAATGCCAGTCCGCTCAAATCGTTTTGGGCGAATAGCGCCGGCGTTGCGAGGCAGGAGGTATAGTTATCGGTCCAGCAGAAGACCGCCGGGCACGAGGATCGGTCGGACCTGAATGCCCAGTAGCTCGAAACGAACTCCTCGGGCTTGTTCTCATTCGGCGAATAGCGGGGATATCGGCGGACGCAGTTCTCCGGGCGATTGTGCTTGTAGAACATGGCGGGAATCATCCATCGAGGGATGCCCTTGTCCGCTACCTGAAAGCACACTCTGAATCCGCATTCGAGGTCGCTGCCAAGATTGGTTATCTGAATATGCCAGTCGAACCTCGGCGCATAGTCCCCTGCCGCCAATACTTTAACCTGAATCTTTAGGTCAGGCATCCCCGGGAACTCGCCCTCCAGCTCGATCACTTCTCGGCCGGTGACTTGAGTGATCAGCACGGGAATCTCGGCTTCGCGAGTTCGCAACACGAGGAAGTCCGTCCCGTCGAGGACGACCTGCTTGTTCTCCAGGCATACCTTTGGAATGTGCGCTCCGTTGGACAGCTCAAAAGTGAGTAAGGATTGCTCGTGTTTTAGCTCTGGCATAGTCATCCTGGGGTTTTAGGTTTTGAGTTTTAGGTTGTAGGGCGCCCCAAAACCCAGAACCTATAACCTAACCCCTTGCTTGCATATTATACGAGAGAGGAATCAGTGCGTCAAACCGTCGGCCATTTCGGACAGGGTCACGAACCGGAAGCCCTTCGCTCGCAGTGCCTCGACGATCTTCGGGAGGGCGGAGGTCGTGGCGGGCTCGCCGTTGTGCATGGCGATGATGGCGCCGTCGGTGGCGTTCTTGATTACATAGTCGGCCAGTGCCTCGTATCGCGCCCCCTCGAACGCACTCACACTTAGTGTCCAAAAGACCCCCGTGAATCCCTGGCGTCCTGCCGCCTGCTTGGTATCGGCGTCCGCATGACCTCCCGGCGGGCGGAAGTATTTGGAGGACCTGCCGGTGATCGCGGTTATGACCGCCGCCCCTTTCGCGACCTCGGCCTCGGCCTCATCGGGAGTCAGGGTGGTCAGCCTGGGATGGGAATAGGTATGGTTCTCGATCTCATGCCCCGAAGCAACCATCGCCCGCACGAGCGCCGGCTGCTCCTCCGCGCGGAAACCGACTATGAAGAATGTCGCCCTGACCCCCAGCTTGTCCAGGACTTCCAGCATCGCGGGCGTATTCTCATTCGGGCCGTCGTCGAAGGTAAGCGCGATCCTCTTCCCGCCGGGCTTGCCCTCCTTGATCTCGGAGTATTCCAGCTTCCGGCCTCGAAGGCGATTGAGCAGCTTCGTCGCATCCATGTAGTTCGCCTGGTAAGCGGCAACGTACTCCAGTTGCTTGATGGCGTTCCTGGTGTCCCCAGCCTCCAGATCCAGTCTGGCAACCCGGTAGTGGGCGGATTTCTTGGACTCGCCGACCCTCATGCAGTCCCAGAGCCGCTGAGTGAGGTCCGCCACATCGCCTTGTTCCGCAGGCGCAATGTTTCTGGGCTCGAGGTTCGCAATCGTCACCCATACCGACTTCGTGCTCACGATGCCGCCTGCCTGGTTCTTCGCCTCCACCTTGATCCGATGCAGGCCGTTCGGGTAGTTGGCGGTATTCCACTGGAACTCGAAGGGATAGCAGTTCGTCATGCCCGCCATGGCATCGTCAACGTACACGATGACGAAATAGGTATCCTTGGCTTTGCTCGCATCGGCTTTGAGGGTCACGACACCGTTGACCGTGGGCGCATCCTTGGGTGCGACCGGCTTCCAGGTGAGCTTGCCGCCGGGCAGAGCGATGGGCTGCTTGGGATCGAAAGTCACTATCGGCTGGCGATTCTCGAAAAACCCCGGCGGGGCGGGCGTCTTGAAAATATCGGAAAGGAGCGCCCTGGCCTGGTCTTTCTTCTTCGCCTTCAGCGCCGCCATGCCGGCAGTCTGCTTATCCAGTGGAGTCTCGCCCGTCTGCTTGGGCGGCGTGCCGTCCAGAAAGGCCAGGTATCCCCTCAGAGCCGACAGTTCGGGCCGGGCTTCGGGGAATTTCCAGGCATAGTCAAAATGGATGTCGGCATCCGCGGGCCGTCTGCGAAGGACGTCCAGCAGACCGAGGGCATAATATGCCCGCCACTCGTCGGGCTTGTTCTCAGTCACTTGCTTCAACTGGGCCTGGGCTTCATCGAACCGGCCGACGTGCAGGTACACGACCCCCAGCAGCATATGAGCCAGGGTATCTTTCTGATTGCGGATGAGGAGCTGCTCAGCCCCGCCGGCAGCCGCGTCATACTGGCCCAACTCCAGCTTCGAGACGGCCGTCTTCAGGGTCTGCGTATAATCATCCGCCCTCACGGGGAGGGCGAGTATCAGTAGAAACAACGGCAGCAATCGCCGAGTAAGGGATTTCGTCGCGAATATCATCTTAGTGCCTATAAAACAATACGTCAGGAAGAGGCAAAAAGTCAACGGAGAGTTCATGGGACCAGCAGCAGATGGTCACGAGTGCACGGGCTTCGAACGATACCAAGAGTGGCAGCCTGAGTATTCGGCTTTACTCTGGCGGAACTGCACTAGCCTCTCTGTAGTGTTTTTTCAACTTCCGCAGCCACCAAATCGTAATATACTTCTTGCTCGCCTGGATTGAGGAGAATCAACGATTCCTTTGGATCATTGATCGCTTGGAAGTGCCGCAGGCTCTTATCACGCATGAACCTGCATGGCTTGACGATGACGGGAACGATTCTAGTTCCTGTTTCCTCTGCGTTCCGCAGAATTGGAGGCAATTCATTGCCGGTAATAAAATCGGATGCGAGGAAGTCCGCGCTTACTAGCAGAATAGCTACGGTCGCCCTGTTCAGAGCCTTCTCTATCTCCTTTTTCCAACGATCACCGGCTTTAAGCCTAGTATCCACCCATAGGTCCACCAGACCTTCTCTTTCCAAAGGTTTCAGGTGAACCAATAGTCGATCCAGATACTCCCGATCATGATGGCTATAGCTGATAAATACATTTTGACGCTTGTCTCTTTCGGCAGAGATTCGAGGGAGAGTGAAAGCTTGGGGCTCATTGAGTGCTTGCTGAATTGCATTTGCAAGTCGATCCACGAACTCAGTAGGGCTGACCAGATCATATATTAAGAAACGGTATCCAGCAAGGTCAAAGGGAACAACCCTGCTACTGCTTGCAATGTAAATCAGCGGTTTGTTCTCCGCCTGAGCAAAGCCAATCTCATACATGACATTCGGATTCGCGTTCGACGCGTCTGCGATCAAGAGATCTGCTGTTCGTATCGCTTCATGAATCCTCCCCATTATGTCACCAGTTTGCAATGGCCAAGATGCTGCGTTAGATGCTGGAACACCGACTTTAGCGGCGGCTGACGCGACCAGAGCAAAGACTCTTTCATATTCTTCTTTGAATGGCTGGATCACATATATTCCAGACTGTTTCATTCTACCCTCCTGCAAGATCACGCTCAGCTTGATCGAATAACGACGGCCTGATCGATTACCCCTAGCCCCATGGTCTGGGGTTCCTCAATTCACAATTCTTATTTACTTCTAGTATATCAGGCATATCAAAGTGTTCGCGCAGAAACTCCCCAAATCTCTTGATCGCATCCGTCAACTGCGAAATAATTCTCTCCAATTCCTTAGATAGAAATCGAAAATTCTCACTGTTTTTCATGGCAACATTGAACGTCAGGAACTCGTAGCCATGAACGTCATATAGATGATTTACGGTGGGATGGTAGTGATCCTTATGGGCTGCCAAGTCGAAGAACGGAATCCAGCGGACGAAATCCCTAGTTATCATCTCGCTGTCAAGCCGTGTGAATACCGTGATAGCGGAATCCATATCTGGATGGTGGCATCCATGGGCGATCGGACAGAGGATGCCCTCCCTGCAATTGAACAGAGCCCAGAGATGATAAGAAAAGTCCGGAATGTATAACTCAAAGAACTCCCACTTCTCCACGAGCAATCTATACATGGAGAATACTGTAGCAGCCTGGTCATGAATGAGCTTTGGCATATCGGTCTTATGAAGATTCGTAGGTTCCCCATCCAGGTGCTTGTCCGTGTCAAGCAGTTGCTTGATGTGAAGGGTATTGTTCCTCATGCGATGTAAGAGTTGGTAAAACGTGAAGAACTCCTTGGCGAGGCTCTTCTTGACTGAGGCAGTCGTCGACATTTGCCCCGCACTGTTTTCCATGATGTCGATCAGTGTAGTCACCAGTTGAGGAACTGGATCGACGACAGCTGGCCGCCTGCCTCCAGAGAACTCACCCAGGATATGAACCATTCTATCTAGCCGGGAGTTATCCCTAATGCGTTCAAGTATCTCTGAAAGCTCCCTGTCGCCTACCTCACATAATAGCCCGATGTCGCGGAGTCGGCATACCGCGACCCAGCCCCTTTTATAAAGACGAAGCTGATCGGCCGTGATGTGCTCCAGGTGCACATTGTCATGGCAGGTGGGACAGAGCACAATCAGATTGTCTTCGTCGCTGGTGCCGCCCTTTACCAAACTGGTGATATGGTGAATATGCGCAGTCTTCTCGTGGCATTTCGAACACTGGTGTTTGGCCTCTACAAGCAGCTTATCTCTAACCTCTTTTGGTATTGCAGTTCCTTTTGCGATGGCTGCGAACCTCAGTTCTGATCCTTCAGTACTCGGCTTTCGCCGATATTACTCTGTGTACATTCTAGCCTTTAGAAGACCGGTAGTCAAGGGTCGTTGGGGCGTTGTCTTGCCACCATATCGGCCATTTGCGCTCTCAGCGCCCATAATGTAGAATAGACTGCGTTTGTAATATGGTATGGAGGAATGCGTATGGATGCTCGTGTGCTCATCTTCAGGGAAGACGGTTTCCCCTTCGTAGATACTTCAGAGATCAACCATCAGAAGCTCGTCGAGGCGCTGCCGCCGATGGAGTCGGTGAAGTTCGCCGGCGTCGCCGACATGAAGAAGCTGCTGAAGCGGGCGTCGGTTGATCTGTTCATCAACCCATACGGCTCGGTATTCCCGAAAGACGCCTGGCCGGAGATATATGACTTCCTGGCGGCCGGTGGGAACTTCCTCAACCTGGGCGGCGCGCCATTCAGCATCCCGGTTCGGCGTGAGGGAGACGGCTGGCGTCAGGAGATCCGCCAGACGCAGTATCACCAGGAGCTGATGATCAATCAGGCGTTCCCGGTGGAGACTGCCGGGGTCAAGAAGTACGACACGATAACGACCGAACCGCTCCTGTCGGGCCTGATCGAGGACTTCGCGTGCAGCAAGGTCTTCGAGCTGCAGGTCCGCCTCACGAGCAAGGACGATCATCCGAACGAATTGGGCACATCTGGCACGCGTGATGCCATCCTCCGGCCGCTGCTCTACGGCGAGGATAATGAGGGCAAGAGGCTCGTCGCCCCGGTGATCGCCATTGACCGGGTGTTCGGACCGTTCGCGGGGGGCCGATGGGTGCTGGCAAACTTCACATCGGACGAAGCGCTGAGGAAGGAGATACTCTTCCGGCTCGGGGGATTCGCCGCGATGGGCCCGTCGGAGTTGCAGGTTCGGCCCTCATTCGCCTGCTACTACCCGGATGAGCGGACGTCACTGATCATCCATGCGAGCCAGCCGGAGAAAGCCCCCAGAGAGGTGGACCTCTATTTGACCATCCGCAAAGAGAGTATAACCATCGCCAGCCAGAACATCGAGATCAAGGACTTCCAGTCGCCGTATTATATGGACATACCGATCGAGATTCCTCTCAGCCCGGGACTCTACATAGTCGAGGCCAGGCTCTCGACCGGCGATCCCGGCCTCAGCGATAAGTTCGCCTCATACCACACTACCGGCTTCTGGTGCTACGACGCTGCGATGGTCTCCCGAACTCAGCCCCTCCTCGCGGGAAAGGACTTCTTCATGCGAACCGACAAGCAAGTGCCTGTGGTGGGGACGACGTACATGGCCTCGGACGTGCACCGGAAGTTCCTCTTCGAGCCGAACGCCGCCGTCTGGAATAGGGATCTTGCGGAGATCAGCGCGGCGGGCGTAAACATACTGAGGACAGGAATCTGGACGGCATTTCGAAAAACAATGCTCGATCCGGGCGCTCCCGACGAAGGGGTGATTCGGGCATTCATGGCATTCATGCTCACCGCCGTAAAGTACGAGCTGCCGGTGATCTTCACATTCTTCAGTTTCACGCCCGAGATGTGGGAAGGCGAAAACCCATATCTCGATCCGAGGGCCATCAAGGCTCAAAAGGAATTCATCGCCGCGTTCACAAGGCGATTCAGCAATTTCAACAACCTGATGTGGGATCTAATAAACGAACCGGTATTTCAGAGTTCCGGCCGCCGATGGTGCTGCCGCCCTAACTTCGATGAGTTCGAAAAACGAGAATGGGAACAATGGCTTCAAGAACGCCCGGATCGAGAAGAAGCCTGGAGAACCACTCCTCGAAATGCAGATGAGCTTCCGGCAACCAGCGATTTCGATGATCGGCAGATATTTGAGAACTCACATCCAATGCGAGCTTTGGATTTCCGATTGTTCTCGCAGGAGATCTTCAATCGCTGGGTGAGGGAGATGAGCGAAGTCATTCGGCAAAACGGCAATCCGAAGCAGCTAATCACCGTCGGCCAGGAGGAAGGCGGTGCATTCGAGCGGCCGAATCCGCAGTTCCATTGGAAGGACATGGACTTCACATGCATGCACACGTGGTGGCTGAACGATGATCTTCTCTGGGACGGGCTGGTCAGCAAGACGCCGGAGAAGCCGAATGTGATCGAGGAAACCGGCATCATGTTCGCCGAGAATCCGGATCGAACCTATCGGCGGACAGAGAAGGATTGCCGAAACCTGCTCGAGCGGAAATTCGTGATGGGATTCGCATCAGGGGCGGCGGGGGTCATTCAATGGATCTGGAACACGAACGTCTACATGACCAGCGACAATGAGGTGGCGATAGGCTTCAACAGGGCAGACCTGACCATCAAGCCCGAGTTGGAGGTCCTCCTGCCCATGGCGACGTTCTGGAGGGAGGCGAGGCAGTACCTCACCAAGCGCGGTGAGCCTCGATCATCCGGGCGCAAGCCCGAGAACGTCTGCATGGTGATCCCTCATTCGAACATGTTCTCGGTCCGAAACCATGCGTCGGCGGCGACAAGGGCATGCGTGCGGGTGATGCACTATCATTGCGGGATGCCCATGCGGGCGGTTGGAGAGTATACCCTGGAGAACCTGGGGAATTGCCGATTGATCGTGCTGCCGTCGCCGAGGACGCTTAGTCAGCAGGCGTGGGATAAGCTGATAAAGGCAGTTGAGGCGGGCGCAGTGCTGCTGGTGACAGGGCCGATTGATTGGGACGAGTATTGGCGGCCGGTCGAAAGGCTGGGGAACCAAAGCACGATCGCGCCTGTCACAAGAGAAGAGGACGTGATCGTGTTCGGGACCAGCTATCGGCTGAGTTTCGGCGGCGACAAGATCAATCGGATTGATAAGGCGGTCGTCGGCGGGCAGAGCGGATTCGTGAAGGCAGAGGCGAAGGGCGACGGCAAGCTGATCTTCACGCCGCTTCCATTCGAGCTTGCGGATAATGTGGAGCCGGTGGCGGCGCTGTATCAGTATGCGCTCAAGCAGGCCGGCATCGAGCCGCCGTTCAGGGTGGATAAGGCAGACCCCGGAATCCTTATTCGGCCTCAGTTCTTCGAGGAGACCGTTCTGTATTCCATTGTGTCTGAGACGGACGCGAATAAGGAGTTCAGCCTGACCGATTCATTCAGCCAGAAGACGCTGAGTATCAAGTTGCCGGCTCAGCGGGCGCTGATGTTCCTTCTCGGCAAGGATGCCAAAGTGCTGGCCCAGTATGGAGACGGGATTCGGGAGGTTTAGAGTTGAGATACATAGCATTTCTGCTGCTAATCTGCAGCGCGGCCTTGGCCGAGTCGGATGTTCGGACGGCGGCATTGGACAGCAAGCCGGAATTGGACAAGCCGATCAGCCTGACTTTGCGGGCGGCGCAGATTCGGGAAGTGCTGGATAAGGTTCAGGCCGAGACGGGGGGCAGGCTTCGTCCCGACCGGGAGATCGGCGATGACAAGGCAGCCGTTTACGTTAAGAACAAGCCGGCCAGGGATGTCCTGAAAGCCCTGGCGCACTGCTTCAACCTATGCTGGGCGGAATCCGAGATTGGGAGCGTCAGATCACTTCGACTGTGCACGGACAGGGACTCATCGGCGGCAATCCGCCAGCGGCAGTATGACGACTACCTGGCGATCCTCAAGCAGTTCGATACCGAACTTCAGGCCACTGCTACGTATCTTCGCTCGGATCAGCAATTCCAGCGACCGCCGTATGTTCAGGGGCAGAACATGGATGAATACTGGCGACTGGGGCAGCGATGGTACGCGACTCGATCGCCTGATGGCGGTGCGATGGTTCTGCAGTTTCTCAATCTTTCGGAATCCGAGCGGAAGGACTTATTCGGCGGCAAAGAGCTGACTTTCGCCGGAGGCGCAATCGCAGAGGAAGCGAAGAAGCACTATCCTGAGGCAACATCGTTCAGATTCTGGATAGAGCCTTCGCTGGCGGGCTATCTGCTGCAGGGGTCGGCACAGCCGGCGATGGAGCCGAAGGATTGGGTACTCCTGACCATGGCGCTCTTCGATGACTCCAGATACGATAAAGTGGTGCAGTCAGCGAATGAAGCTCTGCTGAAAGACACGGCGCTTGCAAAGGACTTGCCTGCGCTGAAAGACGAGGAGAAGGCGATCAAGGAAGTCTCGAAGCCGGGCGAGGGATCGGGAGCGACCCCGGCGACCATGAGCGACGGGCTCCTTCCAATCGCTCAGGCGATAGAAACGCCGGTGGTCGCGCAATACATAAGCGAGTATCAGCCGGCTTTGCCGTCGGCGATCAAGGCTGGGGAGAGGCTGGCTCAACTGTGTGCACAGCACAAGTTCATCATCGAGCGGGACGGTGACTTCCTGCTAGCCAAGTATGCCCTATGGCATCGGATGAAAGACCGAGAGTTGCCCGAGGCAACGATCCGCCGCTGGCAGGCATCGAGCGCCGGTCTGCCCTACCCCACGTTCGACGCCCTCGCTGAAATGGGAAGCATGAGTTGGGGACAGGTTCGCGGGACAATAAACAATGCGCGCTACTGGCTTGGTATGCCCGACCTCTCGGAGATTGCTCGATGCGAGTACCCATTGAAGCTGTATGCGTCGCTGAACCCAACCCAGCAGCGGACGGTATGGAGTGGAGTGAGGATCAATGTTTCCTCCTTGAAGCCGGAGCAGCAGGTTCTTTTCATGCAGGCATTCGAAATCAAATCGAGGCCAACTTACGCCCAGGCAAAGGATGCCTCCTGGCCTCAAAAAGCGCAGTTCAGTATTCAGGATCAAGGGCCCGGAGGCGCCTCCTTAGTTGCGGTCGCTCAGGCGCATGTCCTGGGATCAGCAAACCTGATGGACAGCGTCCCCAAGGAGTTTAAGGATATGCCTGCCGACCAAGCATATCAGTACATGTTGACGCATCCCAAGGAAGTGGACGAGCTTGTTTCCAATGCTGCCAAGCAGTTCCTGGACAAGATCGCATCCGAACACCCCGAGATTCCTCGGAAGAGTATCTCCATTTACGCCGAGCGCGAGTGCATCTTCCAACTGACTCTGGAAGACCACCCCAGCACCAACGATCTGATCTACTGCATGAAGATGATGTAGGTGCTTATTACTTGACAGTTCGCTGCGGCGAGCCCACCAGATATTCGATGAAATGCGCAGGCGGCACACATCGTCTCATTGACTCTGTGACCTACTAATGATAAAGTATTGATACTGCCGTTATACATAGTGTTTGGACACCGTTCATGTCAGCAGAATACAAGGGAAAAACCAGGAAATCGGCTAGTCGCACTCCTGCCAAGACATCGAACCTCTGGGCGTGGGTAGTTCTCACGGTAATCCTGTTGACCGTCACCCTGATTCGAGTCAGGATGCTTTCGATCCCCCTCGAGCGAGATGAAGGCGAATTTGCCTACATGGGCCAGCTTATGCTCGACCACATCCCGCCGTATAAGATTGCCTACAACATGAAGCTCCCGGGGGTTTATGCGTCTTACGCCGTTATTATGGCGGTCTTCGGGCAGACGATTGTGGCAATCCACCTGGGGCTACTGCTGATTAACCTTGTTGCCATCGTTCTCCTGTTTCTACTGGCAAAGCGGCTGGTTGATCCATTGGCGGCTGTTGTGGCGGCAGGAGCATACGGGCTCAACTCAATAAGCATGAGTGTGCAGGGGACGTCTGCTCACGCGACGCATTTCATTATGCCGTACGCGCTTGGCGGGATGCTTCTCATGCTGAAAGGCCTGGAGTCGAAAAGACCGTATCTATTCTTCGTGAGTGGGCTGCTGCTGGGATTGGGATTCATCATGAAGCAGCATGCCATTATCTTCGTAGCATTCGCCGCTCTATATGTCATCTGGGCAAATCTTGCGGCCCGGCCGATCGCCTGGAAAAGCTTAGTAAGGCAGGAACTCCTGCTCATGGCAGGGTCGGTCATCCCCTTCGCAGTTACCTGCCTGATTCTTTATAAGGCCGGAGTCTTTGCGAAGTTCTGGTTCTGGGTGTTCCACTACGCGAGAGAGTACGAGTCGCAGACGACAGGCAGGATGATATGGGCCAATTTCAGCCACCAGATAGGCCGCATAACGGGTCCATTCGTATGGTTGTGGGGTCTTGCGGGAGTGGGTCTCATCATCGTGTTCCTGGACAGAAGGCTGAAGGAGAAACGGGCTTTCCTTGGGGGCTTTGCTTTGTTTGCCGCCCTGATAGTCTGCCCCGGGTTCTATTTCAGGCCGCATTACTTCGTGCCGTTCCTGGCCGCGATAGGGCTTCTGGCGGGAGTGGCCGTAAGCTCATGCCAGCGATGGATGTCGAGATGCAGATACACTGCTCACTTGAGAGGTATTCCGCTGGTGCTCGCGGCAATGACGCTGTTCCTCGGAGCAGCCGGTAATCGGCCGTTCTGGTTCGCGCCGTCACCTACAGATGCAGCCCGCCTGGAATACGGCAGCAACCCCTTCCCCGAAATGATCGAGGTCGCCAAGTATTTGAAAGCCCACACCAACAAGAATGACGTCATAGGTATTTTGGGATCCGAGCCCGAGACGTTCTTCTATGCACACAGGCGCTCGGCAACAGGGATGATATACACCTACGGGTTGATGGAGCACCAGAAGTACGCTCGTCAGATGCTGAAGGATACAATCCGAGAACTGGAAACCAGCCGTCCGAAGTATATGGTTTTCGTTAGAATCCCACCGTCATGGCTGGCTCGGCCGGACTCAGATACGACTATATTCACTTGGGCGAAGCAATACCTGCAAACATACTATCACATGGTCGGAATGGTGGAGTTCGAGTCGGAGGATAACGTGATGTACTTGTGGGATGAGGATGTAGAGGGGTATCTGCCGACAAGCTCCGATTTCATTATGGTGCTCAAGAGAAAAGACTAAGTGGAGGCAATTTGATGTTTCAAGGCAAGAGAATTGTGGTAATCATGCCTGCCTATAATGCGGCTCAGACACTTAAAAAGACTTATGACGAGGTGATGTCACACGGCATTGTGGACCTGGTGATAGTGGTGGATGACGCGAGCCATGACGAGACCACGGATATCGCAAGGACTCTGCCGAATACCAAAGTCCACACCCATACCAATAACCTGGGGTATGGCGGCAATCAGAAGACTTGCTATAGGCTCGCCCTGGAGGAGGGCGCAGACATAGTGATCATGGTCCATCCGGATTACCAGTACACGCCGAAGTTGATCCCGGCGATGGCATCGCTGATTGCAGCCGAATTGTACCCCTGCGTGATTGCCTCCAGGATCCTGGGAGGACGAGCCCTCAGAGAGGGAATGCCTGCATGGCGCTATATATCAAACCGCTTTCTGACCCTTGCAGAGAACGTCTTGATGTCTGCCAAGCTCTCCGAATACCATACGGGTTACCGGGCGTTCTCCAAGGAATTGCTGGAGCAGTTGCCGCTGGAGAAGAACGATAACGACTTCGTCTTCGACAACCAGATGCTGGCGCAGATCCTCTGGTTTGGACATATTATCGGCGAAGTAAGCTGCCCGACCCGCTACTCTCCGGACGCCTCCTCGATCAACTTCAAGCGCAGTGTCAAATATGGATTTGGGTGCCTGGGGACTGCCCTGAAGTTCCGTCTGGCGAAGTGGCGGCTCGTGAAATCGGAGCTGTTCCCTAGATATGAATAGGGGTTCAAGGAATCTCTTTCTGGTTGCAGCGGTGCTCTGCCTTGTGACAGTCGCCGCCTACTGGAGAGTGGAAGCGCTCCCCCCTGGCGAGAGAATCGGCAATGCCCTCGTATCGCACGTAACTTATGGGGAGAAGATGCTCTGGCCTAAGAATCCTGGGGGTTAAGCTGGCATGATAGAATTCATGAAAAGCCATCTGAAAGCTGTTATCACTCTTGTTCTGATCACGGCGACTCTGCTTGCCTACTGGCCGATGCTGGGGCACGACTTCATCATCTACTATGACGATGGCGAGTACGTCGCCAATAACCCGCATATCCAGGCAGGGCTGACTATGAAGACGGTTCGCTGGGCATTTACCGCCGTCCGAGCTGCGAACTGGCATCCGCTAACCTGGATATCCCACGCCGCCGACTGTGGACTATACAACACCTACCCCGGCGGCCACCATCTAACCAGCCTGATGATCCACGCCGCCAATGCGTTCCTTCTCTTCCTTCTACTCTCTTTGATGACCGGCTGCTACTGGAGAAGCGCGCTTGTGGCGGCGCTGTTCGCCGTTCATCCGCTTCGCGTGGAGTCGGTGGCATGGGTGGCCGAACGCAAGGATCTGCTCAGCACTTTCTTCCTGCTGCTGACCATGCTGGCTTATCGGAGGTATGCCAGGAAACCGAGCATAGGCCGATACTTGCCGGTGCTCGCTGCATTCGCGCTGGGGCTGCTGTCCAAACCCATGCTCGTTACCATGCCGTTCGTGCTCCTACTAGTCGATTACTGGCCTTTGGGCCGGAAGGCACGATGGCCGGGCCTCGTCCTGGAGAAGATCCCGCTGATGGTCCTGGCGGCGGCTTCATGCGTCATGACGGTCATCGCCCAGGGTACCAAGAATGCTCTCGGAAGTCTTCAGGAATTCTCTCTCGGGGTCAGAATCGCCAATGCCCTGGTAGGATATGTGACTTACCTGTGGAAAACCGTGTGGCCGCATAACCTGGCGCTCATGTACCCCCACCCCGGCGCGGACCTCGCGACGTGGAAAGTGGCGGCTTCGGCAATCCTGCTGATCGGTATATCGCTCCTCGTATTCTCACTTCGCCGAAAGAAGCCATATCTGACGGTCGGCTGGCTGTGGTTTCTTGGAATGCTCGTGCCTGTCATCGGATTGGTGCAGGTGGGCGGGCAAGCCATCGCGGACCGGTATACTTATATGCCGTTGACCGGCATCTTCATAATGGTGGTATGGGCGGTCTCGGACTACGTCAGGGGGAAGAGGGCGGCCTTGCTTGCTCCGGCTGTGGGCATTGCCGTGCTGCTGGTCCTGGGCATAGTGACGCGAATCCAGGTCGGCTACTGGCAGGATGGCGAGACCTTGTTCCAGCACGCGCTGGATTGCACATCCGATAACTTTGTTATGGAGGATTGCCTTGGCCGAACACTGGCCGGCGAAGGGAAGTTCGACGAGGCGACTGTTCACTACAGGGCTGCTATGAAGATCGACCCCACCTACCCGCCGGCTCACAACAACCTGGGGATGGTCCTTGCGGTCCAGGGAGGATTTGATGAGGGCATTCGTGAGATCCGTGAAGCCATACGCCTGAATCCTCGATTCGCCGTGGCCCACTATAATCTTGCGAAGGCGCTTACCTTCAAGGGGGATGTCGAGGAGGCGATCACCGAGTATAAAAAGGCGCTCAGCATCCGGCCCGACGACGCCAACTCTCACAACAACCTTGGCAATATCTATGCCGAGCAAGGCAGGGGCAAGCAGGCGGAGGACGAGTTCAAAGCCGCTCTGCACATAGATCCGAGTCTGGTCGAGGCGCACACCAGTCTGTCATCCGTACTCCACAAGCAAGGCAGACTGGACGAAGCAATTCGAGAGATCAAGATAGCGCTCAATCTGGATCCTCAGTCGGCGGCCGCTCATTATAACCTTGGGGTGATGCTTGAGGAGCAGCAGAAGCTCGATGATGCGATAGAGGAATACGATCAGGCTGTGTGCCTCAGAACCAACCTAGCCCCCGCCTACAACAATCTCGCAGTGATCTACTATGAAAAGGCCGACTATGCCCAGGCATGGAAAGAGGTAGAATTGTGTCGAAAATACGGAGGAAGCCCGCACCCGGAGTTCATAAGGCTGCTATCCGAAAAGATGCCTCCGCCCGGCCGCTAAACGAAAACAAGCAAGTGCTGCTGATATGCCTCGTCCTCCTGGTGGTGACGCTCGCCGTCTACATGCCGGTATTCCGAAACGCCTTCATTAACTATGACGATGACGTCTACGTGTACAGGAACTCCTTTGTAAAGGCGGGGCTGACCGCGAAGAGTCTTGCCTGGGCGTTCAACGTCGGTTATGCGGGCAACTGGCATCCTCTGACGTGGATGTCGCACATGGCGGATTACCAATTCTTCCGGGATAACCCGGCTGGCCATCATGCAACGAACTTGATTTTCCACATGGCAAGCACGGTCCTGCTGTTCCTCGTGCTTCGACGGATGACATCTCGACCCGGCTCGATGCAGGCAGGCTCATCATGGAAGAGCGCCTTTGTTGCGGCGTTGTTCGCCCTCCATCCGCTTCACGTGGAATCCGTGGCGTGGGTGGCCGAGCGCAAGGATGTGCTCAGCACGTTCTTCTGGATGCTCACCATGGGCGCGTATGTGCTCTACTCTGAGAAGCCGAGCATTAAGCGGTACGTGCCGGTGATCCTTCTGTTCGCCCTCGGGCTGATGTCCAAGCCCATGCTGGTCTCGCTGCCGATCATACTCCTCCTGCTGGATTACTGGCCTCTCGGGCGCATGGAGAAGTCAGGCAAATTGAAGCTCATATTGGAAAAGATGCCGCTTCTGGCGATGTCCGCCGGCTCGGCAATAATAACCTTCACAGCCCAGAATAAGGAAGGCGCCGTCGGTTCATTCCAGAACTATCCGATCGGAGTCCGTGTGGCCAATGCCATCGTCGCTTACGCGGGCTATGTCGGAAAGACGGTCTTTCCCCATAATCTGGCGATCTTCTACCCTCACCCCGGCAATACGCTCGCAGTGTGGCAGATCGCCGGCTCGGCGGTCATCCTGGCAGCGATTACCAGTCTAGTGTTCTATTATGGACGAAAACGGCGCTATCTGGCAGTAGGATGGCTCTGGTTTGTCATCACGCTCATACCGGTTATCGGCCTGGTGCAGGTAGGTAGGCAGGCGATGGCGGACAGGTATACCTATTTCCCGCTGATAGGTCTCTTCCTGATAGTTGCCTCGCTTCTCCCCGATCTTGCCAGGGAGACCAAGCGACGGGGCGATGGGGCGATGGGGCGATGGGGTGAAACACCTGGGAACGCTCTAGTCATAGTTGCGTGTGCGATCGTAATCATGTTGGCAGCGGCCACGCGGGTTCAGGTGGGATATTGGCGGGACAGCCGTATGCTGTTCCAGCATGCTGTGGATGTGACCAGAAACAACTACCTCGCCCATATCAACCTCGGCATGGCGCACGAGGACGAAAAGGAGTATGGCGAGGCGATGAGGCAATATCGGGAATCTCTAAAGATCAAGAGCGAGAACGATCTGGCGCATTTCTGCCTCGGAGGCGCTCTCATGGATCAGGGGAGATTCGACGAGGCCGCGGATGAGTTTCGGACGGCGATCGCCCTCTATCCGAATTACTCCCTGGCTCACTATAACCTCGGCCTTGTTTTCGATTTGCAGGGAAAGCCCAATGAGGCAAAGGCAGAGTACTTGAAAGCTATGACCCTCAACGCCCAAATGGCCCCGCCGCACAACAATCTGGGGATCATTCTGGTCAACGAGGGCAAGATAGATGAAGCGATAGCGCAATTCAGGGAAGCGCTGGAGATCGAGCCTGATCATGCCATGGCCCATCTCAATCTGGGTCTGGCGCTGGCCGGCCAGGGCAAGGTCAATGAGGCTATCCCGGAATATCGCAAGTCCATTGCATGCAATCCTGACCTGCCAAATGCGTATTATAGCCTGGGGAAAGCTTTGGAGGGACAGGCCAAACTAAGCGAGGCCGCCGAGCAATATCGCCGGGCTTTGGAGATTGACCCATCGTGCCGGGAGGCTATGGCCGGTCTCAAGCGCCTGGACGATAACTGACATGAAAAAGAACCTGGTCGTCGTCATACTGGCCCTCGTCGTCCTCACGCTCGCCACCTATTGGGGAGTGTGGACGAATGGGTTCGTCATCTTTGACGATGACAGGTTCGTGACCAACAATCCGTTTCTCCAGGCCGGGCTGCCGATCGCCGGAGTCAAGTGGGCATTCACGACGTTCTACCAGGCGAACTGGCATCCGCTGACGTGGCTGTCATATATGGTGGACAAGGGACTCTACGGCCTGAACCCCATGGGCTTCCATCTGACGAACCTGCTGTTCCACATGGCGAACACCCTTCTCTTGCTAATAGTCCTTAGGTGGATGACGGCTCGACCGGGCTCGCCGCAGGCGGGATCGCTCTGGAGGAGTGCGTTCGTGGTGGGGCTGTTCGCGGTTCATCCGCTGCACGTGGAGTCGGTGGCGTGGGTAGCCGAGCGCAAGGATGTTCTCAGCACGTTCTTCTGGCTTCTGACCATGTGGGCGTACATCAGTTATGCGGGGAAGCCGGGGGCGGCCCGGTATGCGCTCGTAGTCGGTTTATTCGTCCTCGGGCTGATGGCGAAACCAATGCTGGTTACTCTTCCCTTTGTGCTGCTGCTGCTCGACTACTGGCCGCTGAAGAGAGACAAGCCGTGGCCGAGTCTGGTGCTGGAGAAGGCTCCACTGCTTGCTTTATCGGTATGCTCCAGCATCATCACTTGCATGGCTCAGAGTCAGGGGCAGGCTCTAAACACTCTCGGTCGAGTGCCTCTGGACCAAAGGCTATCCAATGCCGTCGTCTCCTACGCGAGCTATCTGCTGAAAACTATCTGGCCGGCGAAGCTGGCCGTTTTCTACCCATTGGTGAAACCTCCCGCATGGCAGGCGCTGGGTGCATTGCTCATGCTGATCGCATTGTCCTATCTGGTCATTCGGGCGAAGCGGCCTTACCTGACCGTCGGATGGCTTTGGTTCCTGGGCACGATGGTTCCCGTGATCGGACTCGTCCAGGTAGGGGCGCAGTCCATGGCGGACAGGTATACCTATGTGCCCCTGATAGGTCTGTTCATAGCAGTCGCCTGGCTGATGCCTGATCTAGTCGTAGAGACAAAACGGTGGGGGGAAAAGCCCCGGAATGCTCTGGCAGCGGTCGCCTGCCTCGTGATACTCGGTCTGGCAGTTGGGACCTGGTTTCAGGTACGATATTGGAGGAACGATATTGCCCTCTTCGGCCATGCAATCAAGGTGACGAAGAATAACTATATCGCATACGCCAACCTGGGGGCGGCATTGGCAGCGGAAGAGGATTACCAGCAGGCGGTCGAGTATCTCACTAAGGCCATCGCAATAAGGTCAGACATGCCTCACTATCATCTCTGCCTGGGAAATGTGTATTTCACCCTGGGCAAGTATGCGGAGGCCACCCAATCGTATGCCAGGGGACTGAGCGCCAATCCGGATCTGGAAGACGCGCAGAAGAGCTTACAGCTCGGCATTGACACTTCGCTGGTACACTACAATTTCGGGATGGCCCTGCAAAACCAGGGCAAGTTTGACGAGGCAATAGGAGAGTATCGGGCGGCGATTCGGCTGAAGCCTAACTTGGGGCCGGCTCACAACAATCTGGCTGTGGTGTTGTATTCAGCCGGCAACTACGATGAGGCTTGGAGTGAAGTACAACTCGCGGAGAAAAATGGTACGGCCGTGAACCCCGAGTTCCTCCAGGCGCTCCTGGAGAAGATGCCTGATCCAGGTGAATAGAATGAAGAAGTTTCTGAACAAGCATCAATTCCATCTGATTGCGGTCGGCCTGCTCCTGGTGACTGCCGCGGCCTATCACGGCGCTCTTCAAGGCGAGTTCATCAGCTACGATGACGACAAGTACGTAAGCGACAATCATTCCCTCAAAGCCGACCTGCCGTTTGCCGGCATCAAGTATGCCTTCACGACCTTCGACTTGGCGAACTGGCATCCGCTGACGTGGCTGTCATACATGGTGGATAAGGGGCTGTATGGCCTGAATCCGATGGGCTTCCATCTGACGAACCTTCTGTTCCACCTGGCGAATACCGTTCTTCTGCTGGTGGTTCTCAGGCGGATGACGGCTCGACCGGGCTCGCCGCAGGCGGGATCGCTCTGGAAGAGTGCATTCGTGGCCGGGTTGTTCGCCCTCCATCCGCTGCATGTGGAGTCGGTCGCCTGGATAGCCGAGCGCAAGGATGTGCTGAGCACATTCTTCTGGCTAACCACCATGTGGGCGTATGTGAGTTATGCAGAGAAGCCGGGGGTATCTAGATATGCTCTCGTGATGGCACTGTTTGCACTTGGCCTCATGTCGAAACCGATGCTGGTTACGCTGCCGCTGGTGCTCCTGTTGCTTGACTACTGGCCGCTGGGGCGACTGAGATTCGGCAAGACGAAGAAGCAGGAAAAGGGGTTACAGGCGCTGATTGTCGAGAAGATACCGCTGTTTGCCCTGTCGGCGTGCTCGAGCGTGGTCACTTGCATGGCACAGAATCAGGGAATGGCCATGAGCACTCTCACGCGAGTGCCGATGGCTCACAGGCTTTCCAATGCTCTGGTCTCCTATGTAAGTTACCTGCTCAAGACAGTGTGGCCGGCTAAGCTGGCCGTCTTCTATCCTTTGGTGAAGCCGCCCGCATGGCAGGCCCTGGGCGCAACATTCATCCTGATCTTGTTATCCTATCTCGTCTTCCGTGCGAAAAGGCCCTACCTGGCTGTCGGGTGGCTTTGGTTCGTAGGCACTATGATGCCTGTCATCGGCCTCGTGCAGGTTGGCGCACAATCCATGGCGGATCGGTATAGCTATGTGCCCCTGATCGGCATCTTTATCATTCTAGCATGGGGTATCCCCGAAGTACTCGGCAAGAGGCCGATTGCCCTCTCGGCAGGGGCCGGCGTGATTGTCCTGGCATTGGCAATCCTCACACAGAACCAAGTCAGGCATTGGAGGAATGACGTAACTCTTTTCAGCCATGCGCTAAAGGTTACGAAGAACAACTATGTCGCCTACTCCAGTCTGGGAACTGCTTTGGCGAGACAAGGGAAGTATCAGCCGGCGGTGGATCTCCTGACAAAAGCTATTGAGCTGCGATCCGACATGCCGGTGTATTATCTCAGCCTCGGGAACGCGTACTTCGCCCTTCACAAGTATGATGAGGCGATAGACGCCTATTCCCGGGAGCTCAGCGTTGACCCTAATATGGAGGATGCCCGCAAGAACATGGAGATTACCCTCGCCAGGCAAAGGTCTTCCAGGCAGCCCGGCGTTCAGCCGCCTTCGAAAGAGGCGGTGGAGCACTATGAGAAGGGCGGCGTACTCTACGATCAGAGAAACATCGATGCGGCCATACAGGAGTTCAGAGCGGCAATCAGAATATGCCCGAAGTTCGCGGAGGCTCACTCGAATCTCGGCCTGGCGCTGAAGCAACAGGATAAGACCGATGAGGCGATAGCGGAGTATAATAAAGCTATCAGCCTGAGACCGGACTTGGCGGAGGCACACAACAATCTCGCGGTCGCCCTCTACTTCAAGGGAGAATATGCTCAGGCCTGGAAGGAGGTGCACCTGTGCCAAAAGTACGGCGGCAGTCCCATACCGGACTTCCTGAACGCTCTGTCCGAAAAGATGCCGGACCCAGGAAGCTAGAGGCGATCAACAAACGCCATCTCCTGCTGATCTGCCTGGTCCTGGCTGTATTGACTCTGACGGCATACTCACAAATTTTCAGGTGCAGATTCACCAACTTTGATGACGACGACTATGTGACGGCAAATCGACACGTCCAGCACCTGACCTGGAAGAATGTGGGCTGGGCGTTCAACATCGGATATACCTCGAACTGGCATCCTTTGACGTGGATGTCTCACATGATGGACTATCGCCTGTTCGGGTCTAATCCGCTGGGGCATCATCTGGTCAACCTGCTGCTTCACATCGCGAATACTCTGCTGCTGCTTCTGATATTCGCTCGAATGACAGGCTCAATGTGGAAGAGCGCCTTCGTTGCAGCATTGTTCGCCGTACACCCGCTCCACGTAGAATCGGTGGCGTGGGTGGCCGAGCGCAAAGACGTCCTCAGCACGCTTTTCTTCATGCTGACGATACTCGCCTATCTGAGGTACGCCGCGAAGCCCGGCGCTGTGAGGTACTTGCCGGTGATGGGGCTGTTCGCCCTTGGGTTGATGGCCAAGCCGATGCTCGTTACGCTGCCGTTCGTGCTGCTGTTGCTGGATTATTGGCCGCTCGACCGAATCAGGCTGGGGTGGAGATTGATCTGGGAGAAGCTGCCCCTCATCGTCATGGCTGGCGGTTCGAGTGTGCTAACCTATCTTGCTCAAAAGACAGGTGGAGCGGTCAGCGGATTCGAGGCCGTGCAATTGGGAGTGCGTGTGTCAAACGGCGTTGTCTCCTATGCGAGCTACTTTCTCAAGATGATCTGGCCTAGGAACTTGGCGGCGGCATATCCCCACCCTGGGGACAGCCTTTCATCTTTGGCAGTGGCAGGCGCCCTTATCCTCCTCTCGGCGCTGACCTATGCGGCGATACGAGAAAGCCGGAGGAGACCTTACCTGTTGTTCGGATGGCTCTGGTTTATTGGGACCCTCGTTCCTGTCATTGGCCTGGTACAGGTTGGGAGTCAGGCGATGGCTGACAGATACACCTATATTCCGCTGATAGGCCTGTTCATAGCGGCTGTATGGTTCATTGGAGAAGGGAGAAAGGGAGAAAGGACGATTGCCGGCGGAGGACTAGCGGTAGTGCTCGCCCTAGCTCTTGTGACCTGGGTTCAAGTGGGATATTGGCGGGATAGCGTGACTCTTTTCAAGCATGCTATCGCGGTAACCCGGGACAACTACATTGCGCACAATAGCCTCGGAAGCGCATATGCGGAACTTGGAAAGGCTGAAGACGCACTAGAGGAATACAGGCAAGCAGTTAACATTAATCCCAACTATACGCCTGCCCGGTCGAATCTCGCCAGCCAGCTTCAGAAGGCTGGCAGACTGGATGAGGCTGCGGAGATCAGCCGGCAGGCTTCCAAGATGAACCCTCAGTCCGCCGAGACGCACTACAATACCGGATTGGTTCTGCACCAGAGCGGCGACCTCGATGGCGCGGTGAGGGAATATCAGGAAGCGATCCGCATAAGACCGGATTTCCCCGCAGCGCATAACAACCTGGCCCTGGTGTATTACTTCAAGGGAGACTACGCCGATGCCTGGAAGGAGGTGTACCTGTGCCGAAGTCAGGGCGGAACTCCTCATCCAGGCTTCCTGCAGGCGCTCGCCGAGAAGATGCCGGACCCGGGACACTGAAGGAGACACCGAGAGCCCGCATCCTGCTCGTCTGCGTGCTGCTGGTTATCGTTACGCTTATCCCCTATTCGCGGCTCGCCAAGTGCGGCTTCGTGAACTATGATGACCCCATATACGTCACCCAGAATCCGCACGTGCAGCAATTGAGCGTCAAGAACCTTCTGTGGGCATTCAATGTCGGCTACAACTCGAACTGGCATCCGCTGACGTGGATATCCCATATGGTAGACTACCGGATTTGGGGCACGAATGCGCTCGGCCATCACGCGACGAACCTGCTGCTTCACCTGGCGAGCATAATCCTGCTGTTCCTAATCTTGATGCGGACAACGAGATCGGTTTGGCAAAGCTTCTTTGTCGCTGCCTTGTTCGCGATACATCCTCTCCACGTGGAGTCAGTCGCCTGGATTGCCGAGCACAAGGATGTCCTGAGCACGGTCTTCTGGATGCTGACGATGGGCGCATACGTCCTCTATGCTGAGAGGCCCGGCTGGAAGAGATACTCGGCGGTTGTGCTGCTTTACGCCCTCGGACTAATGGCAAAACCGATGCTCGTAAGCCTTCCGCTAGTGCTCTTGATGCTGGATTACTGGCCTTCACGGCGGCTGAAAAGCGCCGGCCTGACGCGCTTGGTGATCGAGAAGTCGCCGATGCTCATTCTTGCCGCAGCATCCAGCGTCATCACCATGATCGCCCAGCATAGAGGACATGCCGCCAGCAGCCTGGCAGCGTGCTCGGTCGGGATGAGAGTCTCGAACGCCCTGGTAAGCTATCTCAGCTACATAGTTAAGATGGTCTGGCCGAAAGACCTGGCGGTCTTCTACCCGCATCCCCGAGACACCATATCGGCCTGGCTGATCGTCTTGTCGGCTCTAGTGCTGGTAGGTATCAGCCTGATCGCCATCAGGGAACGACGGAGTCGTCCGTATCTGCTGGTAGGCTGGCTGTGGTACGTCATTACGCTCATTCCGGTCATCGGCCTGGTGCAGGTCGGGTCGCAGGCGATGGCGGATAGATATACCTATGTGCCGTTGATTGGCGTATTTATAATGCTGGCATGGGGTATCGGAGAAAAAGGGAGAAAGGGGAAAAGGAAGATACTCGGTGCGGTCGCCAGCCTTGCCATTGTCGCACTTGCAGTGCAGACTTGGCTTCAGGTGGGGTATTGGCGGAACAGCATTGTCCTTTTCGAGCATGCCCTTGCGGTGTCGCCGGAGAACAACTACCCTGCCCATTCGAACTTGGGGCGGGCTTATGCCGACAAGGGCGACTATGCGCCGGCTGTCGCCGAATATGAGAAGGCGCTGGCGATGCGCCAGGATGAGGCGCACGTCCGCTGTGACTACGGAGATTCCCTCGCGAAGCTTGGGCGGATTGAGGAGGCGGTCGAGCAGTACCAGGAGGCGTTGGCGGTTGATCCGAAACTTAGTCAGGCTCAAGACCGGCTGACCGCCATCCGGCAGAGTCGGGTAGAGGCGGCGCTTGCACAGAGACTTCAGAAGCGGGCAAAGCCGAACTCTGCCCCTGCCCACGTGAACAACGGGGTAATCCTTCAATCACGCGGACAAAGGGAAGAGGCGATAAAGGAATACAAGGAAGCGATCCGCATTGATGCTAATCTGGTGGCGGCCCATAATAACCTGGCAGTGCTCTACGACAACCTTGGCCGCACGGAGGAAGCAATCAGCGAGTTCAAGATAGCGATTCGCCTGAAGCCTGACAACGCTGCTATCCACGGCAACTATGCGGTCGCATTATATATGAATGAGAACTATGAGCAGTCGCTCCGGGAGGTCCAGCTTTGCAGAGAGTACGGCGGCACACCCAACCCCAAGCTTGTTCAAGCTCTCTCCGGAAAATTCCCAGGCGTGCACCTCTGATACCTCATGCTCACTTGCGCCCTCTGAGCGTTTTCGTGTATGCTAATCGAAATCGGTAGCAACAAACAGCCTGGGAATCGAATCCCCAGGCTACAAGCGGGAGGAAGCAAGCCAAGGCGAGCTGACGGTAGTGTTTCGAGCCTGCTTCAGCCTGCTTGAATACGATTGTAGACTCGCCATTCTCCCGCCGTTGGCGGGATCCCGTCTGAAAGCGGGAGACGGCGAGGCAAGGCAGTTGTGGGAGTAGAGGATCATGGCAATGAAGTTCATCCTGCCCATGCTGGGGCAGACGATGGAAGAGGGAACCATCACCAAATGGCTTAAGAAGGAGGGCGACGCCGTCGAGAAGGGCGAGCCGCTCGTCGAGGTCATGACCGACAAGGTCAATATGGAGGTGGAATCGCCTGCTTCGGGAATCCTCAGGAAGATAGTCGCTCAGGAAGAGGAGACCATCCCGGTGATGGAGCTACTTGCCATCATTGGAACCGCCGATGAGCCGATAGACGATCTCCTGTCGGAATCGGAAGCGCCATCAAGGGCTGAGACACCGGAAGCCGTATCCCCCACCCCATCTATAGTATTGGAAGTATTGGAGCCCAAGCCGACGGCAGTCCCGACCTCACGAGTCTTCATCTCACCGAGAGCTAAGAGGCTGGCAAAGGAACACGGCATTCCCGTTGAGGCTCTTGCAGGCAAAGGCACAGGCCCCAGCGGGCGGGTCACTGAGAAAGACGTCCTCGCCTATGCAGCCATGACTCGCGAGTTGTCCAAGGTCAAGGCAACTCCCCTTGCCGCGAAAATCGCCACAGACAAGAGGATTGATCTGCGGGAGATCGTTGGGTCGGGGCCTCATGGGAAGGTGACTCGCGAGGATGTGCTTCAGGCGGTGACGGCTCCTCGACTGGCGACCCTCACCGAGAAGATCATCCCGTTCACGGGCATGCGGAAGATGGTGGCAGATGCCGTGGCAAAGAGCGCTCAGACTGCCCCTCACGTGACTCTCACTGCCGAAGTTGACATGACCGAGGCGGTCAAGCTGCGAACCCAGGTTCTCCCGGAGTTCGAGCGCAAATACGGGGTGCGGCTGAGTTTCACGGACCTTATCACCAAGGCCGTCGCTCGGGCGATCCTCGATCATCCGATCGTCAATGCGAGCCTCGAGGGCAATCAGATCCGAATCCACGGCGAAGTGAACGTCGGCCTGGCAGTGGCATTGGACGATGGTTTGATCGTGCCGGTGATCCATAATGCGGACAGGAAGAGCCTGCCCGAGATATCCCTGGAGACCAAGCAATTGGCGGAGAAGGCGCGGGCTGGAAAACTTTCGGGCCGGGAGATTTCCGGCGGGACGTTTAGCATTACCAATCTGGGAGCATACGGAATTGACATCTTCAACCCGGTCATAACTCCCGGCCAGAGCGCAATCCTGGGGGTGTGCAGGATCGCCGACAAGCCGGTGGTCGTGGGCGGGCAGATCCTCATTCGTTCGATGATGAACCTGTGCTTGTCGTTCGATCATCGGGTGATGGACGGCGCACCGGCGGCTCAGTTCCTGGCAAACGTCAAGGAGATGCTGGAAGCGCCGAATCAGCTTCTTGTTTAGCCGCCGATGAACGCCGATAGACGCAGATGGAGGGAAAATGCTCACCCAAGACGAGGTTCTTCAGATCTTCAAGGACTCGGGGGCACTGCTTTCGGGCCATTTCAAGCTTGCTTCGGGCCTGCACAGCGATACATACTTCGAGAAGTTCCAGGTGCTGCAATACCCATGGTATGTGGAGAAGTTGTGCGCCGAGATGGCTGGGCGGTTCAAAGATGACGGCATTCAGCTCGTCCTCGGCCCGACGACCGGGGGTGTGCTGCTGGCTTATGAGGTGGGAAAACAACTTGGTACGAGAGGCATATTCGCCGAGAAGGGCGATGGAGGCCGAGTGCTCAAGCGGGGATTCAAGATCAGTCCTGGAGAAAATGTGCTCGTCGTGGATGATGTGCTCACGACCGGCGGTTCGGTCTGGGACACCATCGAGATCCTGAAACAGCACGGCGGTACCCTCGTGGGCGTGGGACTCCTCGTTGATCGGACCGGCGGCGAGACGAATTTCGGCGTCAAGACCGAGGCGCTGCTTTCCCTCAAGGTTGACAAGTATGAACCCTCGGAATGTCCGCTCTGCAAGGCGGGGATTCCGCTCATTGAAACATAGTGGAGTATTGGAGTGTTGGAGTAGTGGAGTGTTGGAAATGCCCAGTACTCCATCACTCCGTTACTCCATTACTCCGCATCCGAAGGAGGACAGACCATGCAAAAGGTTGCAATAGTCGGGGCGGGGCATATGGCGAAGGTCCATGCGGCGGCTTATGCGAATATGCTGAACGCCGAGCCGGTCGCCATCATGGATATTCGCGAGGACGCCGCCAATGAGCTTGCGACGGCGCATGATGCTCAGGCGTTTACCTGCCAGCCCCGATCCCTCGGGGATTTCGAGGAAATGCTGAAGACTGCCAAGCCGACGGTCGTGGATGTGTGCGTCCCCACCCCCTGGCACAAGGAGTACGTCGTCAAGGCCGCCGAGGCGGGCAAGCACGTCGTGACCGAGAAGCCGATGGCCCGCACGCTCGATGACTGCAAGGCGATGATAGATGCGACCAAGAGCGCCGGCGTGACGTTCATGGTTGCGCATGTCCTCCGATACTTCCCCGAGTTCGCGGCGGCGAAGGCACAGGTAGACGCAGGGGCGGTTGGGAGTCCGGCGGTCGTTCGAACCACCAGGGGCGGCGGATTCCCGCATGGCTGGAATGATTGGTATGCGAACTTCGACTGGAGCGGCGGGGTGGCCCTCGACCTGATTATCCACGACTTCGATTGGCTGCGCTGGTGCTTCGGGGATGCTGAGCGCGTCTTCGCGAAGGGGCTGGTTGATCGAGAGCTCAAGCACCTCGACTACGCACTGGTGACCATCCGGTTCAAGAGCGGGGTAATCGCGCACGTCGAGGGTACTTGGGCGATGCCCGCGGGATTCGCGGTCAAGTTCGAGGTCGCCGGCGACAAAGGCCTGCTCGATTTCGTTAACAAGAACGCGGTGCCATTGATGATTGCACGCAAGGAATCAGACAAAGTGGCCGCTGGCGTCGCGATCCCTGAGAGCCCGACCGCCCAGAACCCGTATTTCCTGGAGCTGGAGCACTTCATTGATTGCGTGGAGACCGGGAATAAGCCAAGCATCACGCCCGAGGATGGACTCAGGGCAGTTGAGATATCCCTGGCAGCGCTCGAATCCATACGCACAGGAAAACCAATCACACTGAGTGCCTGATGGTCAGATGGTGAGGGATGGTCAGATGGTCAAATCACATCAGACCATACGACCATTAGACCATTGGACCATTCCGGAGGTTGAAGATGGCAGTCAAGATCGGAATGATGAGTTTTGCACATATGCACTCGTCCAGCTACGCGGCGTGCATCAATCAAATGCCCCAGGCGGAGATGGTCGGGATCGCCGACCACGATCCCGAGCGCGGCCAGAAGATCGCGCATCAGTTCAAGACGAAATACTTCCCCAGCTATCAGGCGCTCGTGGAGGCGGACATTGATGCTGTCGTCATCGGCTCTGAGAACATCCGGCACAGGGAACTGGCGGAGATGGCCGCCGAG
>DASRZD010000349.1:0-6139 GCA_035686805.1 Armatimonadota bacterium | reverse complement strand
CTTGATCTGCTCCTTGTAGTACTCGGCTTGGGCCTTCGCCTGTCGCGTCTGGGCCATATAGAGCTCCTTCTGTTCCGGCGACACAGGAGCTTGGGCATGAGCCAGGCATGGCATGAGTGCGATGACGACAATGATTATGAGGATTCGCATGAGACACCTCCGAGATAAAGGTTTTGGGTTCTAGGTTTTAGGTTGTAGGGAGCCCAGAACCTATAACCTGTAACCTACAACCTGTTACTCACGGCGGAGGCGAATTCCTGCTAGTCTAATAGTGCAGACCATATCCGTAGGAGTAGTAGCCTGGGATAGTGACCGGCAGCAGGCCCGACGGATTCCAATCGCCGAAGAGGATGTCCGCTGCCGCCGCGAAGCCGCAGTTCCGATAGTTGTATGCCGCCAGATACGCATTCACTCCGGGGAAGCTCGCCAGCTCATACGGCTCCCGAAGCCCGACTACCACCACTGGCTTGCCCATGGTTACCAGATCGTTCACCAGGGTAGCTTGACCTACGTTGTTCGAGATCTGCGCTCTCGACGTTCCCACGATGACCATATATGCGGATGCCGCCGCATTCTTGATGGTCGTCCTCTGTGAGGAGGTAGGATTCGCAGTCATGGACATTGATGCTGTATTCGAGTGCTTCGCAGTGATGTACGACGCGAATCTGGCGGCGGCATCGGTCGTGGTTTCGGAAGACTGGACCGTAACCAGAAGGATCTTCTGTCCGGAAGTCAGGTTGAGCGGTAGGAATCCTGCCGTGTTCTGAACCAGGGTAGCCCCGTACCTCGCAGCCTCCAACTCAGCATTCCAGTGCTCGGTGCTGCCGACAATGCCGGCGGCAAGATTCGGATCGCAGTAAGGATTGTCAAATAGTCCTCGCCGATACTTCAGGCTGAGAGTCCTGGTGACCGCCTGGTCAATCCGCGACATGGGTATCTGCCCGCCCTGGACCGCCGACCTGATGGCATTGATCGCCGTATCGAGATCGGGCGACAAGGAGAGCAGATCAACCCCCGCCTGTATGGCCATGACCGATGATTCGGCGACCCCATATCCGCTCGTGATGCCTGCCATGCCCATAGAGTCGGTCATGCACACTCCATCGAAGCCCAGCTCGTCACGCAGATAGCCGTCAATCACCAGCGGGGAGAGGGTGGCCGGGTCATTCGGATCGAGGCAGGTGACCAGTATGTGGGCGGTCATGATGCAGTCCAAACCGTTATTGATCGCTTGCCTGAAAGGCTCAGCGTGGATGGTATCCAGTGTGTTGAAATCGTAGGTCACGATCGGGAGACCACTATGAGAGTCTACGGCGGTATCACCATGGCCTGGGAAATGCTTGCCTGTGGCGATCACGCCGTTGCTGTGCAAACCCTGAAGATACGCAATCCCCATGCTCCCCGCCAGGGCCGGCTGCTCACCGAAGGAGCGGACACCGATCACGGGATTCATCGGATTGTTGTTTACATCCAACACCGGGGCGAGGTCCATATTAGCGCCGACTGCCCTTATCTCGCTTCCGAATACGCTGCCTGCCGAGTAGGCCAGATTCGTATCCCGGGATGCTCCGAGGGCCATGTTGCCCGGGAAGTCCGCGCCCCCGGTGATCCTGGTCACACGGCCGCCTTCCTGATCCATCGAGATAAAGAGCGGGATGCCGTCCGCTCCCATGGCACAGGCCTGCAAGTCATTGCTGAACTGCGCCGACCGTGTGGGATCATTCAAGTTGCCGTTGTACTGGAAATAGATCACGCCGCCGATGTGCTTCTGCTGGATCACGTCGGCCATCGCCTGAGTGAACACGTCGCCATCGAAGCGGACCTGGAAAAGCTGGCCGATCTTCTGATCGAGGGTCATGTTTGCCAGCCAGTTCTGGACAAATGGCTGGTAGGGCGCTAAGTCGCTTGTGCCGCGAGCGTTCAGCACGCGAACCATGGAGCCGCCCACCTTCTCGGCGGAGCATATTCCCGTGACCCTGACGTATTCCCAGTAACTGCGAATCCTCACGCCGCTCGGGACGACGATCTTGATCTCCGGGCCGTTCGGATCGCTGATCTTGAACCAGTTGGTAGGATTGTAGGCATCATCGAACGCCGACACCCGCCCGCATACGGTCAGCAGCATGCCGATGTTGTTCAGGTTCAGATCGCCCGCGATCCCCTTTTGAAGCCCCAAGTCGCCGCCGGTGACCGACCGGTTGATCATCGTCACCGGGTCAACGGCGAACGTGCCGCCGGCCGCTTGAGGATACTCGGCGGACGCAGCGACATAACGCTCGTCGGTGAGGGGATCGGTCTCGATGGTGCCCGAGACGTTCACAAGGGTATTCTGGGCGAACGTCTTGCTGGTGTCTACCCGAATTCCCTGGGCGCGATTGGTCTGCTCGACATAGATCTGCCCGGTGAACTGCGCCGTAACCGAGAGTCCATTGAAGGAGACGGGCGTGCCGTTTGCCAGAGTGCTCTTCGCATCACGAAGGCTTATGTCGGCAAAGGCGGCTGAACAAAGGGCAAGCAGTATAGCTGCCCAACCGCACAATCTGAAGTGTTTCATATTACCTCTTAATACTGCAAGAAACGGGCCAAACTCCTCCTGCAAGTTACGGCAGGCACGGCAAGATGTCGCTTTGCTGGCGGACCTTCAGTAGTCTCAGCAGTTCTCCAGCGGGTTTCTCACAGGAGCTTATCCCGGTGACGACTACATACTCCCATGTCTTATCTATTGTTACCCCGGATGGAACGGTGACTTTCACCCCAACGTTCGAGCCGTCGTCTATCTTGAACCAGCTCACCGGATTGGCTGGATCATCGAATTGAGTGATTCTGCCCGAGGTCGTGATGAGCAGTCCGATGTTATTCAAGCCGACGCCCTGGGTGACGCCGTCCGTATACGCATTGAGCCTGCCGCCGCCGATGCTCCTGCCCAACATGAACAGGGGATCGGGAGCCCCGGGCCCATCCTCGGACTGAACGGACGGCAGGACAAGGACTCGCTCGCCGTTGAGAGTGTCGAGTACCCCGGACAAGCTCGCGAGGCTGCCTTCACCAGGTGCGGCGCCATTCACGCGAATCCCCGAGACCTGGTCTTCCTTGCTCTCGCAGATGTAGAAGTGATCGCCGAAGTCAGCGCTTACGACCTTGTCCAGGAGGATTATGACATCATCGTCCGGGCGGTTCTTCGCCTCCGGGATGGTGGCTGCAACGGGGCCCGCGGGATTTCCCTTATACACGAGCCTGACGGCATCGGCGATGATGGCCATGGTGGAGGTGTCGCCGGTATCGCTGTAGGTTCCCACATAGCCCGATGTCCCGCATGCGAACGGCCTATCGGCGGCGAGAAGGTTCCACTTGCCGCCGTTGATCTGCTCATTCACCGCAAACTCCTGCATGCCGCCGTCGTAATAGACCCGCCACTTTGCCTGGGTGCTGCGGTTCGAGCCTTGCGTGTACCAGATGTAAACGTCATACGGCCCGGGAGTCAGGATACTCGGCGTGAAGGCGGCATACCTGTTGGGATCGAAAGTCGTAGTGTAGTAGTAGTCGGCGCCATACCTCCCGGCTATCGCGCCGGTCCACCACGTTCCATACGTCGAGCAGCCGCTGTCGAGGTTATCAATCACGATGTCAGAGACCGCATCGTCAATGGCAGTGGTGAACGCAAAATCTGATGACTCGGCGACGTTCCTCGCGGCATCAAAGGACCTTACGCGGTAGTGATAGGTGGTGAACGGCCTGAGTCCCGTCAACTGCACCGTGTGCGACGTAACGCGGGCCATATCCTCGGTGGTCGTCGTGCCGTACCCAGTCGTCATGCCATATTCCGCCTGGCTTGTGGATGCTTCGTCAGTGTCCCACTTGATCTGAGCGTACGTTCCTTGAACGTTTTCCACGCGGACGTTCGAGATAGATGGCGGAACCTGTTCAAGCTGAAGCGTGAAATCCAGGGTGGAAACCTGGCCTGCCGTTATGGTCACCTGCTGCTCGCTGGGCAGGAAGGCAGGGGATGTGACCCGGACCGTGTAGGTACCCGGCTGGACCTCGGAGAACCCGTAGAACCCCGTGCCTGAGTTCTTTGCGCTCGTACCCGGCCCTAGAATGGTCGCGATCGCGGGATAAGCCGCCGAGCCACTTCCATCTCGGATGAAGCCCTTCAGGTAGCCTTTGGTGGGGGCAGTCAGCCAGGGCATGCCGGGAATGCCGGTCGGAGTGGGGAACGGCCCTGCCAGGAGCGCATCTCTGAAAGCATCCTGATTTGGCAGACCAGCATCCGGGTCGGCATAGTTGTAAAAGTGCATTCCCGGAAACCCTATGCTTTGCTCATCCTCGATCTGAGTGATGGTCGTGCTGATGGGATTGCTGCTGCCGCTCATGCCCATGTAGATATGATGTCCATAGCCCCGGCCGAGGCTATCCAGGGCGTTCGCATGAAAAGTGTCATTGTCGGAGGTGTAGTTCATCGGGGATGCGTAGTCCATGTAGTGGCCGGCCATCCAAGTGTTCCAATCCTGGAGGACATCAGAGCGACCGCTCGCAGCGGTGCGCCAAACCAGAGCCCCAAGCTTCATCTGCGGCTTTACGGCCTTGACTTCCAGATACAAGCGCTTCACCAGGTTCGATACCTGGTCCCGACGCCATTGGCACCATAGGGGATCAGTGCTGGAAGGGATGCCGGTCAGCCCATATTCGTCATTGAACCTGGCGACGGCGATGGGGCTGTAGCCCCAAGCAGGGTTGTAGTAGCGTATGTAGTCAAACATGAAGCCGTCAATATCATATCGCTGGACTATGTCCATGAAAACTTGAATGAGATAGTCCTCGACTGCCGGTATCCCGGGATCGAGGCTGGTGTATCTCCCATCCCAAAAGGTGTCGCCGTCCGCATACTGGCTGAACCATTCCGGGTGAAGGTAGTAGATATGCTCCGGCGTACTGTGCGGAGGAGGCGTAGCGTAAGTCCACACTCTGTACGGCACGATCCAGGTGTGTACCTCCATTCCCTGTGCGTGGGCTTTCGTCACCAGATCTCCGAGACAGTCATAGCCCGGTTCGGGGGAGGGGTCGGTCCCTTGAGGTTCAAGGGTTGAGAAATAGTAGGCGTCACATCGCTTGCGCGCCTCCATCATGATGACGTTGCAGTTCCAGGACTTGATGCGGTCAACGGTTTCCTGGGTCGCCGTGGGATTCACAATGGCATAGCCCGACCCCCAATACCATGAATCCACGAGTATTGATCTGAACTCGTCCGCCGTCGAAGCGACAGGTAGAGCGACGAGAAGCAACAACAGCGCAGTTATCCGCTTGCTATACAATGCCAATCACCATGTCTATGATAGCACTTGTGGGCCGAATGTCAAATCGGGGCAAGGGAAACCGGTATAATTGCTGGGAATCGATTGTTGGCCGATCTGCCGCGTGAGAACAGGGTTCTACCCTCCATATGGCGAAGTGCGTGTTGTAGCAATCCCGAACCGAAAGACTCTGGTTGGAGGTAACCGTCTGGTGATAAAGCTTGTGGTGATTCTGAGCCTGTCGGCTCTCATCCTCATTTCGTCCACTGCGGGAGCGCAGGGGAACCTGATCAATAACCCGGGGTTCGAAGATGGAACCGGGGCGAATGCACTGCCCGCGGGAGGATGGTGGGTCTATGAGAGCGAGGGCGTGCCAAAGGTGTCCGTTGATGCAACCGTCGCTCATCAGGGAAGCGCCTCGATTCTGCTCGCCGCGGAAGAACAGTCTCGCTTCACGGGCGTCAGCGCCTCATTCCCGGTGACGCCTCATGATGAAATACGATTCGAGGCCTTTGTGCGCGTCCAGAATCTCCGGGGCGGGAAGGATCCCGTCGGCATTGCGCTGAGCTTTCGAGACGCGGGCGGCAAGGTCTTCGACAGGAACTACGTCTACCCAGCGAAGCCTCTATCCGGTATGTGGACCAGCCTCAGCGGTGTCGCCACAGTCCCGGCAAATGCCGTGACCGGTGAGGTTTTCCTTCAGTTCAACCGGGCCTCGGGCACCGCGTGGTTCGACGGTCTTTCCGCACTCACGGTCAATCCCGTATCCATGACTCTCGCGGATTCGGCAAAGCCTTATGTTGGGGAACAGACGATCACCGCTCTTGTTGCCAACCGGAGCGACTCACCCC
>DASRZD010000348.1:0-2521 GCA_035686805.1 Armatimonadota bacterium | reverse complement strand
ATGTTCGACCGCGAACGAATCGAGCTTCCGCCGAGGTATCGTGAAGGCGGCGGAACAAACAAGCCCCTTCGCCTAAAGAACTGGCAAGTCAATGGCCAGGCCCTCGACGCGGCCGACGACGAGATCCGCGACGCGAAGGCGGCCTACATGGGGCAGATTCGCTACGTGGATGACTCGGTCGGCCGCATCTTGGCCGCCCTCCAGGAAACCAGTCATGATAAGGATACGCTCGTCGTATTCCTCTCCGATCACGGCGAGTTCCTGGGAGATCAAGGCGCATGGCACAAGATCGGCGTATTCTATGACTGCCTCACCCGCATCCCGGTGATCGTCCGGCATCCCGATGGGCTATATCGCGGCGTATTCGACGGACTCGTCGAGGAAGTTGACCTCGCTCCCACGATCCTCGAGGCGCTGGGGATCGAGAGACCGGCGTCATTCGTGGGGGAGAGCCTGCATCAAAAGCTGGTTGACGGCAATATGGAGCATGGTCGGCCAACCGCCCTCATCGAAGCCGGCGTCCAAGCCCCCACCTGGCCAAAGCCCTTCGGCCCTCAAAAGGCTCCATTCCGCCCCAATGATTTCGGCCCTGGCGCGGCGATTACCGACGGCCATTACAAGCTTTCGGTCTACCATGATGGTACCTGCGAGTTGTACGATCTCCAGGCTGACCCCGGCGAGTTGGACAATCGCTTCGACGATCCGCCGCTCGCAGAGGTCCGGAATCGCCTGACTCTCGAGCTTTGCAGGCGTCTGATGGGAGTCGGCGTTCGAGATGTAGGATTATCATGGTCTGAGGAGTATGATGACCCGCGACAGGCTCCTCTGGAAATAGCAGCCAGACGCCCGAATCCCAGGTTTCCCTCCCCACCTGAGGGGGAGGGCCAGGGAGGGGGTGCCTGATGGCGCACGACATCCTCGTCCTTATGACCGATCAGCATCGGGCCGACTGGATCGGCGCTTACGGGGCGGGTCACGTCCGCACGCCGAACCTCGACCGCCTTGCCTCCGAGGGCGCGCTGTTCACCCGATGCTACACGACTTCGCCGGTCTGCATGCCTGCCCGAGTCTCCTTCTTGACCGGCATGTTCCCGCACAACTTCGGCATGTGGGACAACTACGGCCGCCTACACGACACTCAGGAATCCGCCCTCCACGCACTGAAGGCCGCCGGTTACCGCACGAGCCATGTCGGCAAGAGCCATCTCTCGCCCCATGGCGGCAAGGACCTCCGCGAGGAAGAGCCTTACATGCACGCCCTAGGCTGGGATGATGTCTTGGAGACCACCGGCCCGCTCTCCACTCGAACAACCCGCTCCCTCCTCACCGACTGGATGCAGGAAAGGGGCATTTACGATCTTTTCATCGAGGACTACCGCAAGCGGCGGGAAGTCGGCATGGACAAGGCTCTGTGGCCCTCGCCGCTTCCCGACGGCATGCACGCCGACGACTTCATCACCGAGACCGCTCTCGGGTATGTCGAGCAGTCGGACAAGTCCCAGCCCCTGTACCTTTTCGTCGGGCTGGGCGGCCCTCACAATCCCTGGGATCCGCCCGCGGGCTTTGATCACTACCGCCCGGAGGATATGCCGACTCCCTTGCCTCGCGACCCCGCCCCCGAATGGCTCACTGGCCCGGCCCTCGATCACCATAATCGGATGATGGGCGCCAGCAAGGACATCACTTGCGAGCAGTGGGCGCGCGCCCGTTCCCTCTACTCGGCGCGGGTCGAGCACCTGGATATGTGCATGGGCAAGCTCCTGGATGCCTGGTACGCCGCCCGCGGCCGGGACACCTGGATCATCTTTTGGAGCGATCATGGCGAGATGCTGGGCGACAAGGGGCGGGCCCATAAATGCGTCTACTACGAGCCGGTTGTCCGAGTCCCCGCGATCATTCGCCCACCGTCCCCTCGGCCCGTCGTCAGCGACAGTCTGGTCACCTTGCCGGATCTGACCGCCAGCATTCTTGATGCTGTGGGCGCTGAACCGAGCCCCAATACGTTCGGCCGATCTCTTCTGCCTATATTCGAAGGAGAGCCGGTCGGCTCCCGAGGAGATTTGGTAATCAGCGAAGTCCTGGATAAGACCATGGTCTTCGACGGCCGATGGAAGCTGGTGATCAACGCTCGGGGCGAGGTCCTTAAGCTCTTCGACACCTCAAGTGATCCGACCGAGTCCCTCAACCTCGCTGGCCGCTTGGACATGACTAAGACCGTCGAGTATCTGAATGGCGAACTCCTGAGTTTCCTCCTCCGAACCGCCGACCGCCAGTTCCGCGAGGTCAACCGATGAACTCCGTCGAGCGAGTCCATGCCACATTGAGGCTCGAGCAGCCGGACCGCGTCCCTGTCGCTGAGTTCATCATTGACGAGAAGGTCGCTCGCGCCATCATGCCCGACATGGCGGATATCTATGACTTCATGGATCGCATCGGCCTGGATGCGGTCGGCTGTGGGGCGCTCTTCCGCAGGGATTACCGGGATGACGGCACTTTCGCTGACGAGTGGGGCGTGACCTAC
>DASRZD010000347.1:0-2934 GCA_035686805.1 Armatimonadota bacterium | reverse complement strand
AAGAGCCGGGCTGACATTCACAAGACCATCCTGGGCCATAAGGAGCTCGAAAAATGCTACGAGACACTGATTAAGGAAGTCAATGCCCACCATCGGCAAATTGAGGAACTGCAGAAGATTGCGGTCAGAGCAAACAAACTCTATGAGGCGTTCTATGAGAATGGATTTTTACAGCGCTTTGAACAGCTTGTCGATGATATGCGCAAGTTCATTCTCTCAGAGGGCAAACGCAACGCCGCGGAGGATGCGGTGGCGGGAGAAAGGGAGGAACGGGAGAATAGCGGGGAACGCCAGTGGCTACGGCGACGGGATGACCGTTTCAAGCTGACGACGCTGATTGTCAGTCTTGTGGCTATCGTGTTCGGCAGCGGGGGGATTGTGGGCTTGGTGTATATACTCCAGAGGGTTCAGGCGGCGATAGGCTCACTTCCGTGAGGGTCGAGACAAGGAGAGACCTGATGATCGTTCTGGATCACGTACCGGAGGGCCTGGACGCGATCAATCGGTACTATGGCATAGCGGGACAAGTCGTGGACGGCCAATACAAGGTCAACGGGGAATGGACCCGCGAGAATCTGGCCGTGTTCGAGTTGTCATTCCCGCTGCGGCAGAGTTGGGATCTGCGGGAGATTCGGGCGTTCCATGCGCACGTCAAGGTGGGCGACTCGATGGTGGATGCCCTCAACGAAATCAAGGAGTTCTACGGGCTGGCCTTTATGCGTCGCCACGGACTTGACTACTTCGGCGGGGTCTACAATCCGCGCTGCAAGCGGGGAAGCTGGGAGGCAAGTGCTCATGCTTGGGGGATCGCCCTGGACTATTGTCCTGCACTGGGACTGATGGGCGAGCGAACGCGGATGCCCTGGCCGATTGTGGATGCCTTTTTGCGGCGGGGTTTTGAGAACCTGCCCAAGACAGACGGGCAACACTTTCAGGCAGCAGGGGGCTACTGATGCGTATCCTTTGCGTGGCAGATGGGCATACGGGAAGTCGGTTCGGCTTGACACCCCCAGAGCACATTTCGCCGGAAGCGGCTCCCATCCTGCGGCCCATGTGGGATTGGTGGTGCAAGACGTTGAAGGATATCGGCCGTGTAGATGGCGCGGTGCATGTCGGGGATGCGGTGGATGGAGAGGGGAAGAAGGAGCAACTCGAGCAGTTGATCACCGACACGAAAAGGCAGGCGGAGGCGTCTGTGCAGGCCCTTGAGCATGTGCGCACAAAGCGATGGTGGTTCTGCTACGGGACCCCGTTTCACACGGTCGGATCCTACAACTACGAGGAACCTGTCGCTGCAGCTTTCGGGGCGTCGATTCGTGATACCCAGCTCCTCGAGTTTGCGGGGTACAGGTTCAGTTTCCGGCATGTCGTCGGGATCAGCAATACGCCTTATGGACAGCAGACTCTCTTGCTCAAGGAGGCTCTGCGAGAGCAGCACATGGCAGAGATGGAGGAGCGTCCGTCCGCAGGATACGTTGTCCGCGCCCATGCCCACAAGTATTGTGAGGCGGCAACCTCGAAAGTGGTAGCGCGAATCTGCCCCTGCTTCGAGGTGCCGGGTAGCGTGTTCGGCCGCAGGTGTCGTCCTTTCGACTACGACATGGGTTTGCTGCTGATCGAGACCGGCAAGAATCAGGAGCCCACGATCAAGCCGATTATCATGCCGCTCAAGATCGTGATAAGGAGGAAGTTCGAATGTCTGAAGTAAGGGCAGAGATTTCCGAGGAGACGCTGGCGCGGATTATGAGTTTGCCTCGTGCCGGGGGTGGGCCAAGGCGCCGGAAGTTCTCGGAGGAAGAGAAAATCGCGTTGCTGATGTTCTGGAATCATCGGGCAAAGGGGGCCCTGTCGAAAGAACTGCACTGCCACGAGAACACGTCACGAAGAGAGTACGATAGGCTGGTAGCGAAAGATCCCCAGCGGGCTGCGGAGTTGGATGCAGAGGGTGCGCGGCTGTGTGCAGAAGACGAGTAGGCTACCCGCTGGCCTATGCGGCCTTTGTGGTTTTGAGTGTTGTTGCCGTGGGATGTCTGCGGGTTCTGAGGTGGTTGGACCGGGGGCGGTATCGGGGGGTGGAATGATGCGAATGCGTTTGATTGCCGTGTGTTTGTTGCTGGTGGTGTTCGTGGCGTATTGTGGCCTTGCCCAAGAAGCGGACACGCTGGAAATCCCGCCGCTTCCCCCCGAGATCGTGGCACTCTATGAGGCGCTGGGCGAACCCGACGAGATTCACCCCGGGATCCATGCGGTCTTGGTCTGGCGACATGGTGATGAAGCGCTGTTGGTGTTTTGCACCTACGACTACATGCGCGGCTGGTCTGTCGAGGGTCTGGTGTTGGCAAGTCAAGCTGTCCCAGCCCGATGGATGGCGGATGTCATGATGGCGCAGGCCGAGAGGCGGAAAAAGGAGCAGGCTGAAAAGCCGGGAGAGGGATTCTGATGGCGAACATACCGATCTACAATCAGCAGGTGGCACCGCCGCACAAGCCGCGGCAGCCAGGGGGGATAAGTGTTGCCGGGGCCGAGGCGCGGGCGATGGCGCAGTTTGGGCAGCAGCTCGAGGATACAGGCAGGGCTTTTGCCGGAACGCTGTTCGATCTGGCAACTCGGAATGAGTTGAATCAGGCGAATGTTACGGCGCAAGAACGGTGGCTTGAGTTTCGTCGCTCCCTCGAACAAGATCCGGATTATGGCAGCTATGAGGAAAAGCTGACAGAGTTTGCTCGAAATGTGCGAGACGAGATAGGGTTGAATCTGAAGTTTCCGCGGGCGAAACGAGAAATTGCAAGCCATTTGCAGGAGCTTCTGGTGGATTGGAAAGCCAACGTGGGAGAACTGGCAGATCAGCGGGCGATTGAACACGCCAGGACGCTGGGGATCCAGGCGGTCGATCAGCTCGTGCAGAACAGGGACTTGGAGGGATTGCTTACGGTA
>DASRZD010000346.1:0-6750 GCA_035686805.1 Armatimonadota bacterium | reverse complement strand
CGGAATCCAAAGCTGCTTCTGCCTGTGGCGGTTCTTATCATCGTGGGGGTTGCGCTGGAGCGATATGTGCTGATCGTTCCGTCAATCAGCCCTGACAGAATCGTGCTGTACCTGGCGCCGGGACTGGTGATCCTGGCGTTTCCAGGGGCGTTTGTCCTCACAGTGGCCGCATTCCTGGGGAGATACTCGCCGGTGTCCAGGGCGGATGCAGAGCTGCGCGTGTCTAGCGCCGAGCTGGAGGCAGTTCCATGAAGCGGGCCGCATTGGGTGCGCTGGTGATTCTGGCGGTGCTGGCCATTTCGGCGGATAAGCAATCCGGCCCAAAACAACCCGTTGCCTTCTCGCACAAGGTGATGGCGAACTACAACCGGATTGACTGCTACTTCTGCCATCCGTATGCAAGCGTTTCAGTGAACGCCGGGATGCCCTCTGTGGATAAATGCCTGGTTTGCCATGACAACATTCCATTCGGGAGCAGCGAGATCACCAAGCTAAAGGGATACAAGCGGCAAAATGAGCCAATTCCGTGGGTCCGTGTCACGAAATTGCCGGACTATGTGCGGTTCAACCATGAATGCCACATCGCAGGCGGCCACCCGTGCGAAGAATGCCATGGGGATCTCAAGTCAATGGACAGCGCCGTACCGGTTCACGACTTCAAAATGGGATTCTGTACCAATTGTCATCGGCGGAATAACGTCACGACGGATTGTTACATATGCCATTATTGACCTGGGGTATTGGGGTGATGGGGTAATGGGGTACTGGAAGATGTGGGGGATTGGGGTATTGCTGGCAATCCTTTGCTCGTCGTGCGGGCCCAGGATGGATCACGAGCCTTCGATCAAGGCATATCACCAGGAAGTTCCGCCGATGCCTCAGGGCACGGTTCCGACGACTAGAAGGCTTCAGACCAATACGCTCGAGCAGTCCAAGTTGGCCAAGAACCCGCTGCCTTCCAGCCCGGTCAACCTGGCGCTGGGGGAGCAGTACTACGGCAACTACTGTGCTTTCTGCCATGGCGTACTGGGGAGGGGAGATGGGCCGGTGGCGACGGTCCTGACTGCGGAGGTGGCCGACCTCACCGCACCCGCGGTTCAGAAGCTGAACGACGGTCAACTCTACTACCGAATGCTGCATGGCGTGGGACACGATCCGGTGATGGATCAGACCGTCCTGCCCGATCGCCGCTGGGAGGTCGTGTTGTACGTGCGATCGCTTTCGGGTAAGTAGAAGGCATCATGATAAAGACGGTCATTGTTGATCTTGACGGGACTCTGGTGGAGACCGAGCATCTGAAGGCTATATCGTATGCTCGAGCCGCCGTCGAGCTTTGCCCAGGCTGCGCGACCGAGGAGCAGGTGGTCAATGCCTTCAAGGACCTGGTCGGGAAATCCAGACACGAAGTCGCACAGGGGCTGGTCGAGCGGTTTGGGCTGGAGGACGCCGCCCGCTCGCGAATGGCGGAGTTCGGCGTCAGTGCCCCGTGGCAGGCGTACGTCCAGATAAGGCTTCGGATATTCGACGAGATGATGGCGAACCCGGAGACCATCAAGGAGAGTGCCTGCTCGGAAACGATTGCCCTTCTGGAGGAAGCAAAGCACATGGGCTTCAGGACGGCGCTCACCACCACCTCGGCGTGCAAGCGGACGACGCACATTTTGCGGGTGTTGGGCCTCGACAAGGAGTTCGACTTCATTGCGACCGCCGACGATGTGGAGCATACAAAGCCCGACCCGGAAGTTTACTGCATCACATTGCGCCACCTTGGTCCTCCGGCGAGGGAGTGCGTGGCCCTGGAGGATTCACTGCCGGGCATACAAGCGGCATTGGCGGCCGAGGTCTGGTGTATCGCAGTGCCTACCGACTTCACCAGAGATGCGGTCGAGAAGGCGAACGTCCTGGATCCCAAGTGGATTGTTGACGAGTCCCTGGAGTCCGTCTTCAAGCGTATGCTTGCGGAGCAGGAGACACGCTAACCCTAATCCGGCAATGGCGCCACATGTGGATTGATGCAGCGCAGGCCACTGCTGCCATCACTGCGGTTGCTCTGATCATCATGCAGCCCCTCCAAGTCTGGATGCCCCCCATCTACCGGAGAAAGCAAGGAGATCTCGGTTGGCGAGTAGTGTTGACATAAGAGACGTCAAGGGCCTTTACGAAGAAGAGGCGGCGCGAATACTGAGCGCCGACGGCCCCAACGAGCTTCCATCGGCGAAACCACGAAGCCTGCCGGCCATCACGGTTGGTGTGTTTCGTGAGCCGATATTTCTGCTGCTGGTGGGGGGCGGCTTCATCTATCTCTTGCTGGGCGACTTGCAGGAAGCTCTTCTTCTGCTTGGCTTCGTGTTTGTGGTGATAGGCATTACGCTGTACCAGGAACGCAAGACGGAAAACGCGCTCGGAGCACTGAGAAACCTATCAAGCCCGCGGGCGCGGGTGATCCGAGGAGGCGAAGAAAGACGCATTCCCGGTCGCGAGGTCGTGCGAGGGGACTTGGTCATCATTGCCGAAGGAGATCGAGTTCCGGCGGACGGGGTCGTGCTCGCGTCCACGAATCTTTCAGTAGATGAGTCGCTGCTGACCGGAGAGTCGGCTCCGGTGAGGAAGTGCGATTGGCACGGCGAAGCAGTAGACGAGCGCCCTGGAGGCGAGGATGAGCCGTTCGTGTACTCGGGAACCCTGGTGGTGCAGGGGCAAGCGTTGATGGAAGTTTGGAAAACGGGGACTCATACGGAGATAGGAAAGATCGGCCGTTCCTTGCAGACACTTCAGGTAGAGAAAACCACTCTGGAAAGACAGACATCCAGACTCGTCCGAAACCTTGCGATTGCCGGTGGCTTACTGAGCGTTCTTGCGGTCATCGCCTATGGGCTTACTAGAGGTGACTGGCTGCACGGAATTCTTGCGGGCGTTGCCCTGGCCATGGCGTTGCTGCCGGAGGAGTTCCCAGTCGTGCTCACAATATTCCTGGCTCTGGGCGCCTGGAGAATGTCTAGTCAGCGGGTGCTTGCCAGGCAAATGCCGGCCATTGAGATTCTGGGGTCAGCAACCGTGTTATGCGTAGATAAGACGGGGACACTGACCCTCAATCAAATGTCGGTCGGGCAACTCGGCGTTCAGGGCAGGTACTTGAACGTTGGCCAATCTGCTCCCGAGGCATTGCCGGACGAGTTCCACGCACTGGTCGAGTTCAGCATACTCGCAAGTCAGAGGGATCCCTTTGATCCGATGGAGAAGGCGTTTCACAGATTCGGAGAGAGGTATCTGGCACAGACAGAGCATATTCATCGTGATTGGGTGCTCGTCCGGCAATACCCTCTTTCCAAGGAACTGCTGGCCATGTCTCAGGTTTGGCGTTCTGCCAAGGGTCAAGGGTACGTAATTGCCGCAAAGGGCGCACCTGAGGCTATCGCCGATCTCTGTCACCTCGATGATGTGCAAAGACAGGCATTGCTTCGGCAAGTCAGCATGATGGCAGAGAAGGGCCTTCGTGTACTCGGCGTTGCAAGAGCGTTCTTTGAGGGGATAGGGGAGCTTCCGGCTAAGCAACATGATTTTGATTTTGAGTTTCTGGGGCTGGTTGGTCTCGTTGACCCTGTGCGCCCCCCAGTCCCAAGTGCCATACGGGAATGCTATGAGGCGGGCATTAGAGTGGTAATGATCACGGGCGACTATCCGGCCACTGCGCGTTATGTAGCTGCACAGATAGGCCTCAGGAATTCTCAGCAGGTCATCAGCGGCCAAGTGCTTGATGGGATGAGTGACGCCGACCTGCGCAGAGATATAGGAGGTATGAACGTCTTTGCCCGCGTAGTGCCTCAGCAGAAACTCCGTCTCGTCCAGGCACTGAAGGCGAACGGCGAAGTGGTTGCCATGACCGGGGACGGCGTCAATGATGCTCCTGCGCTAAAGGCCTCGGATATCGGTGTGGCAATGGGGGCAAGGGGCACGGATGTTGCGCGTGAAGCAGCCGGATTGGTCCTGCTCGATGATGATTTCTCATCAATTGTGGGAGCAATCCGAATGGGTCGCAGGATATTCGACAACCTGAGAAAGGCGATGGCTTACATATTCGCGATTCATGTGCCCATCGCCGGTCTATCACTCATCCCGGTGGCAGTGGACTGGCCGCTGATCCTGCTGCCGATACACATCGTATTCATGGAACTGATCATTGACCCGTCGTGCTCCATAGTGTTCGAGGCAGAGCCTGCGGAAGCCAACGTAATGAAGCGTCCTCCACGCGAACCGAGGGAGTCCATATTTGACAGGAAGACGGTAGGCATGAGTATCTTGCAAGGGTCAAGTGTTCTCGCGGTCAGCCTCGGAGCATTCATGGCAGCTCGATACCTGGGGTTGGGCACTCTGGAAAGTCGGACCATGGCATTCACTACGCTGACTGTGGCGAACATTGCCTTGATCCTGACCAATGTCTCTTGGTCGAGGAGTATCATTGCCACCTTACGCTCGCCAAACGAGGCGATGTGGTTCGTCGTAGGCGCTGCCTTTGTGTTCCTTGGGCTGGCAATCTACGTGCCTGTCCTGAGCCAGTTATTTCGCTTTCACAGCCTTGGCGCGCTGGAGGTCGCCGTATCCATTCTGGCAGGATTGTCGAGCGTCCTCTGGTTCGAAGCGGTGAAAGCATATCGCTGGAGAGAACACTAGGCCTGCCTGTTCACGCGGATGCTTGAAGAGCGGGAGAAGGACTGATAGCCAGCAATTCGGCGGCGCAGGGATCAACGAACCAGCGAACCTCGCCCTCAGCGGACCTCAGTGTCTGCGCGGGATATGTGCCAGGGTCGAATTCTCCTTCGATGACTTGCTTGAGCGCTTCCGCCTTGTTCTCTCCTGTGACCAGCACCATGATCTGCTCGGCAGTATGGACGGCGTGGGGCGTCATTGTGAGGCGGTGGGCGTTCAGCTTCGGCACCCATACTGCCTCCACCAGTTTATGCGAGTCAAGGGCCTCCGAGCCGGGGAATAGCGATGCAGTGTGCCCGTCCTCTCCCATCCCCAGCAGGATCAGGTCGAATGGACTATCGCCGAGCACAGATTTGACCTCCGCCTCATACTCCCTTGCCGCCGACTCGGGATCTGCCTCGCCCTTCATGCGGTGGATGTTCCCTTCGGGGATGTCAATCCTGGAAAGCAGAGTCTCGTTCGCCATTCGGAAATTGCTCTGTGGGTCGTCAGGCGGAACGCATCGCTCGTCGCCAAAGAAGATGTGTATCCCGTCCCAGGGCAGGTCATCGGACAACAGCGAATACAGGGGCTTTGGCGTGTTGCCTCCGGCAAGCGCAACCGCGAACATGCCTTTCTTCCGCACCGCCCGGATGGCGATTTCGGCAAACAGATCGGCCGTCCGGCGATAAAGCGTTTCTTCGTCGCAGACGGTTATTTTCAGCTCGCTTTCCTGCTCAGGGTACACAATGCTCTCCCACTCGACAACCGCGAACGGGGTCATCTCGTGAAGCCTGGACTTCTCCTTGTCGAATATCTCCACCACCTCGACCCCTCGCGCCGTCAACGCATCGGCGATCAGCGACCGGTGACATCGCCAGGGGAGCAGCTCGGCGCACATGATTGCGGTCCGTTTCGAAGACGCGGTTTCTGTGAGCCGGTCTATCGCCTGACTGAACTCCCTGGTCTGCATATAGTCAGCGAATCCCCGAAAGCTTTCGTTGTGCCAGCCCGTATTCGGCGAGTCCGGCTTTGGATGCCTCAATCCCCCCAGGCTTTTCTCATGGACATACTCAATGCCATGCTCACTCAATGTGTGGCCGAGTGTGTCCTTGTTGAACTGTGGATTCTTTCGCGAGCGCGGGACAGTTCGGATGTCAACGAGTATGCCGATGCCATAGGCCTTCAAGACTTCGATGAACTCGTCAATGCTCCTGGTCGAATGCCCGACGGTCCAGATCGTCACTGGGCGCCTCCGGGCAGCGAGGATCCCATCATGAGAGCATCTCGATAGATGGCATCCGGGCCTTCTTCGAGCTCGGCGGCAAGCAGCTTTCCCAGAGGGAGAGGCTCGGCAGGGGAAGCCCGGTGGTATGCCGGCTCGCCTTCAATCTCGACAATTACCTCTATCTCTCGCTTCGGATTGACAGTGAGCGAGAAGAACGCCTTCCGGTCCGTTGATTCCAAGTTCACGGAAGCAAGATTGAGCAGCTCGGTGGGAATGCCCTCAAGTGCGTGGATGGAAATCGGAATCGTGCGTTTTGTCCGACTGACAAACCATCCTGCGAAGAGTGCTGCCTGCGACGAATTCTTGCTGCCGTTTGCCGCATATCGGACATCCAGGTTGGCGATCTGCCATAGATAGGGTAGGAATCGGCTGTCGTCGAATATCTCCGCCGTCATCTCCCTCCACTGCCTGATTCTGAACCAGTTCAGATCGCCCACGCCTACCTGAGGACGTTTCTCAGCAGCCTGTGCCACGGCGAGCAAATCCCCGAATTCGCGAGAATCCACGATAAGCCGGTCGGAGATTTCCAGCAGTCGGTCCATGCCTTCGTCGCCGAACGGCGGCTTGCCCATCCACCAAAGCACCACCGGCAGATCGGGGACAAGGAGTGACGCCACCGATGCCGGAAGCCGTTCGACGGCCTGACCCTTCGCCGTCAGCACGATCTGTTCGCAGCAGATGTGGACATCCCCCGAATCCGAAAGCCGGCAGTGCCCCGATACCTGGCCGTGAGTCGTATGTTCTTCGGCCTCAGGCTCGGTCTGCAGGAATATGGCTCT